>NZ_JBGSUU010000038.1:0-12765 GCF_041753295.1 Geminocystis sp. | reverse complement strand
CGTTTGCTCTCAATCGCACATTTACTAATATAACTAATCTTTTTCTTTTTGGCAACTTTTTCTTTAAATCTTTTTCCCCCGTTAACAATTTAATGGCTATACTTGCTTTTATATAACGGTTTTAAGATTTTTTCTTTTTTTGATTTTTAAATAACTGAAGATTCGATTTAAACTTTCAGGGAGGAGAGAAGATATGAATATACATTTACTGGACAACTTTTTTTTTGAAAATACATCAAATATTATTCAAAATAGGTTAAGATATCAATACTTATGTACCAAAAAGTTGCATAAAAGTTTGTATAACTATATTATTAACACAGTCTTTTAAAATTACCATCGACTTATGGCTACCAATACAACAAATCAAATCTCAGATAAAGAAAAAGCTCTAAATGTCGTTTTAACTCAAATTGAACGTAGTTTTGGTAAAGGATCAATTATGCGTCTCGGAGATGCAACAAAAATGAAGATAGAAACTATCTCCAGTGGTGCTTTAACTTTAGATTTAGCTCTAGGTGGCGGACTTCCAAAAGGACGTATTATCGAGATTTATGGACCTGAAAGCTCTGGTAAAACAACTTTAGCTCTTCATGCCATCGCTGAAGTTCAAAAATCAGGTGGTGTAGCGGCTTTTGTCGATGCAGAACACGCTTTAGATCCTAGTTATTCGGCAGCTTTAGGGGTTGATATTGATAATTTATTGGTAGCTCAACCTGATAATGGAGAATCGGCTCTTGAAATTGTTGATCAATTGGTACGTAGCTCTGCCGTAGATATAGTTGTAATTGATTCTGTTGCAGCTTTAGTACCTCGTGCGGAAATTGAGGGAGAAATGGGAGATTTACAAGTTGGATTACAAGCTCGTTTGATGAGTAAAGCATTGCGAAAAATTGCGGGGAATATCGGGAAATCAGGCTCAACAGTAATTTTTCTAAACCAATTACGTCAAAAAATTGGCATCAGCTATGGTAGCCCTGAAGTAACCACAGGAGGTAATGCCTTAAAATTTTATGCTTCTGTGCGTCTTGATATTCGTCGTATTCAAACTTTAAAAAAAGGCACGGAAGGAGAGTATGGTATTAGAGCAAAAGTAAAAGTTGCTAAGAATAAAGTAGCGCCACCTTTTCGCATTGCTGAATTTGACATCATTTTCGGGTCTGGTATTTCTAGTATCGGTTGTTTATTAGATTTAGCAGAAAAAACTAATATTGTTACTCGTAAGGGTGCATGGTATAGTTATGATGGTGAAAATATTGCTCAAGGTAGAGATAATGCGATTAAGTATCTTGAAGAAAAACCAGAAGTTGCCGTGATTATTGAACAAAAAGTGAAAGCTGAATTAGAAATTAATAATGTTAGTTTTACCACCTCAACAGAAGATTCTGAAGAAGATTTCAATACAGAAGAATAAATCAGAATAAGAAATTAGGAATTAGGGTTTGCCATTTAACCCTATAATGCTTAATTTATTTCAAATGAATGGCTTTTCAGAATTTTGAATAAGTTTAGATGAGTTTATGGGAGCTGTAAGATTATTTTCGTGTTAAGGCATTAATAATTTTTAACTCTTAAATCAATTTGATAATAACTTATCATTACAGTTTTTTTTGTGCCTTTATCAATCGTTCATTATCCATGTTCAAATCTGTCCTTCGTGCCATCGCTAAATCTCCACTCACAACAGAATTAATACAGAAACTCAACACCGATCAAAAATTGAATTTACAGGGAGTTGCTCGATTACCAAAAGGTTTAGTAACTTCAGCTATTGCTCAAGAAGAAAAGAAAAACGTACTTGTAATTTGTTCTACCCTTGAAGAAGCCTCTCGTTGGATGGCTAATATTGAGCTTATGGGTTACAAACAAAGTTTTTTTTATCCCACCAGTGAAGCTACCCCTTATGAGGCTTTTAATGGTGAATCTGAGATGATTTGGGGACAGATGCAGACCCTTTCAAGTTTAATAAATCAAGATGTTACAAGTTCTCCTTTAGCGGTTGTCACCACAGAAAAAGCATTACAACCTCATTTACCTCCTTCATTGGTTTTTGCTGATTATTGTTTAAATTTGACGAAGGGTATGATTTTTGAAAGTAAAAATATTGATTTGACTTTAGCAAGAATGGGATATGAGCGAGTTAATTTAGTTGAAATTGAAGGACAATGGAGTAAACGGGGGGATTTGATTGATATTTTCCCTGTTTCGGCAGAATTACCCGTAAGATTAGAATTTTTAGGCGATGAATTAGAGAGTTTGCGAGAGTTTGATCCTGTATCTCAACGAAGTTTAGACAAAATTGAGCAATTAAGTTTAACTCCTACTACATGGCAATATATTATTGGTTACAATTTACCTACACTAGAAATAATTAAACCATATATTTCGACTTCAGAGCAAGAGAATTTGGAAAATGGTATTTATCCTGAAGCGATGACTCGATTTTTAGGGTTAGCTTTTCATGGTGAAAATGGTCAACCTGCCTCGATTTTAGATTATTTTCCTAACAATACTATCGTTGTCATGGACGAAGTAGAACAATGTCTTGCCCATAGTCGTATTTGGGTTGAACAAGCAGAAGAAAAATGGCAATTACAAAATTCCCTCGCCCAGTCTAGCCCTCCTGCTCTCAATTTTGGAGGAGAGAATCCAGTTTTTAATGTTGAAGATTTAGTGGCTATTCCAAAAATTCATCGAGATTTTTCGGCATCTTTAGAGTTAGTTAAATATCCTCAAATTTATCTGTCTGAGATAGCATTAGAAATTTATGATAAAGAAATACCTACTATTAATTTATCTTCTCGCCCTTTACCTATTTCCCCTCATCAATTTGCTAAATTAGCTGAAATTTTAAGGGGGAAAAAAGAAGTTTATAATACTATGGATTTGAGTAAATATAATAAATGGTTAATTTCCGCTCAACCTTCTCGTAGTGTTGCCCTTTTACAAGAGCATGATTGCCCAGCTCAATTTATCGCTAATCCTATGGATTTTGGTAGTATTGAAAAACTCCATCGTCAAAATATTTCCGTTGCTTTAAAATATTCAGGACAAGCAGAATTAGAGGGTTTTATTTTACCTACTTTTCGCATTGCTATTGTTACTGATAGAGAGTTTTTTGGACAACATAATTTAGCCAGTCCAACGTATATCAGAAAACGTCGTCAAGCGGCATCAAAACAGGTTAATTTAGACAAGTTAATACCTAAAGATTTTATTGTTCATAAATATCATGGAGTTGGACAATTTTTAGAATTAGAAATTTATGAGGGTAGAGAATATTTAGTCATAAAATATAGCGATGGTTTATTAAGAGTTCCAGCAGATAGTTTAGAGTTAGTTTCTCGCTATAGACATACAGGAGAAGCTCCGCCAAAGTTAAATAAAATGTCAGGTAAAGAGTGGGAAAATGTCAAAAATAAAGTTAAGAAATCCATTAAAAAATTGGCGGTTGATTTAGTTAAATTATATGCTACCAGAGCGGAATTAAAAGGTAATTCTTGCCCTGAAGATACCCCTTGGCAACGAGAATTAGAAGACTCTTTTCCTTATCAACCAACTCCTGATCAATTAAAGGCAATTCAGGATGTAAAAACTGATTTAGAAAGCGATCGTCCGATGGATAGATTAGTCTGTGGTGATGTGGGTTTTGGTAAAACTGAAGTAGCTATTAGAGCAATTTTTAAAGCTGTTACAGCTAATAATAAACAAGTGGTTTTTATTGCACCAACTACTATTTTATCCCAACAACATTATCATACTCTAGTTGAAAGATTTTCTCCTTATCCTATTAATATAGGTTTATTAAATCGCTTCCGTACAGAGTCAGAAAAAACAGAAATTATTAAAAAATTGGCAACGGGAGAATTAGATATTGTCATCGGCACACAAGGAGTTTTAAGCAATAAAATTAAATATAAAGATTTGGGTTTATTAGTAGTAGATGAAGAACAAAGATTTGGGGTTAATCAGAAAGAAAAAATTAAGGCAATGAAAGCATCTATCGATGTTTTAACCCTCAGTGCAACTCCGATTCCTCGTACTCTTTATATGTCTATTTCTGGGGTAAGGGAAATGAGTTTAATTACTACTCCTCCTCCTAGTCGTCGCCCTATTAAAACTCATATTTTGCCTTTTAATGGGGAGGTAATTCGTACTGCTATTCGTAATGAATTAGATAGAGGTGGACAGATTTTCTATGTTTTACCCCGTATTGAGGGTATGGAAGAGGTTATTAAAATGCTTCAAGCTATGATTCCGAGTCTTAGAATTGCTATCGCCCATGGGCAAATGCACCAAGGAGAATTAGAAACAACGATGTTGGCATTTAATAATGGTGAGGCGGATTTGCTAGTATGTACGACTATCGTTGAATCTGGATTAGATATTCCAAGAGTTAACACGATAATCATTGAAGATGCCCAAAAATTCGGTTTAGCTCAATTATATCAGCTCAGAGGAAGAGTGGGACGTTCTGGTATTCAAGCCCATGCTTGGTTATTATATCCTGAGAAGGAAACTTTATCGGATGTAGCTAGAAAACGATTACGGGCATTGCAGGAGTTTTCACAACTCGGTTCGGGTTATCATCTAGCTATGCGTGATATGGAAATTCGTGGAGTCGGCAGTTTGCTTGGTGCTGAGCAATCAGGGCAAATGGAGGCTATTGGTTTTGAGATGTACACGGAGATGTTAAAAGAGGCAATTAACGAAATTCAAGGGCAAGAAATTCCTCAAGTTGAAGATACTCAAATTGATTTACAACTCACTGCCTTAATCCCCACTCGTTATATCGCTGATTTAGAGCAAAAAATGGATGCTTATCGTGCGATCGCAACTATATCTAGTCATAAGGAAATTAAGCAGATTGAAGCAGATTGGCGAGATAGATATGGAGATATTCCTGAACCAGCACAACAATTATTACAAGTAGCACAGTTAAAACAGAAAGCGAAATCTATCGGTTTTTCAAGGATAAAACCAGAAGGGAAACAAAACATTATCATTGAAACACCAATGCAAGAACCAGCTTGGTTACTATTAGCTGAAAAATTGCCCAAGCATTTACAAAATCGTTTTGTCTATGGCAAAAATAAAATAATTGTGAGGGGTTTAGGTGCAATGAAACCAAGTCAACAATTAGATAGTCTTAATAGTTGGTTTAATTATCTTGTGGCGGATTAAGTATTTTAATTTTTTGAGTTCTAATTGATATAATCAACAATTAGTAACATATTCAGCTATTTATAAAAATTCTATTGAAAAAAAAAGCACATATTTTTTAATTTTTAATCTAATTCAAAACTTTACATTCATACTCAGGAGGATTATTTAAGTTAATTTCACATTGCTTAAGTAAAGGAGTTAATTCTGTTTTTAATTGCTGTAATTGAACTATTTTGGCGTTAATTTGGTTGATTTTCTCTACTAGATGATTATATACTGCTTGACAAGTTAGCGATCTCCCTTTCTTTAATTCTAATAACTGTTTAATTTCATCAAGAGTTAAACCTAAATCTTTAACACGAAGGATAAAGCGTAAAATTTCCACATCTTCAGGAGAAAAAAGACGATAACCTGATTTTGTGCGTTGTAAAGGAGGTATTAAGCCGATACGTTCATAATAATAAATAGTTTGAGTATTAATGCCTAATTCTCGACAAATTTGCCCAACTTGAAACATTTTTTTTGACAATTAATTATTGAATAGAGAAGGTTATAAACCTATAACAATCCTAATATAGTTTTAACGATTAGTTACCCTATTCAGTTTTGACGTTATAGTAAGATTTACAGATTTATTTTTTAATCTTTAATTATTCACCAATGATTTAAACATTGCGATAAGTTATTTTATCCTTAGTTAATTGATCTATCGTCATAAATCACTGATAATTGATCCATGATTATAAGCCATTGTAGGTAGTATTAAAAATATGGTACAAACCGATTTAAAACCAATTATAATATCCGATTCTAACTTTGATTTAAAAACATACTTAAAGACAAAAAAAGAATTAGTAGAAAAGGCTTTAGATGAATCTTTACCCATTGGGAAGCCTGAAAAAATTTATGAAGCCATGCGTTATTCTCTGTTAGCAGGAGGAAAAAGACTTCGCCCAATTCTTTGTTTGGCAACGGCGGAATTATTAGGAGAAACAGAAAATACCGCTATGCCTACCGCCTGTGCGTTAGAAATGATACATACAATGTCATTAATTCATGATGATTTACCAGCCATGGATAATGACGATTATCGTCGAGGAAGACTAACCAATCATAAAGTTTATGGGGAAGATATAGCGATTTTAGCTGGGGATGGTTTATTAGCTTATGCCTTTGAGTATGTAGCGGAAAATTCCAAAAATGTTCCAGCTCCAAGAATTGTTAAAGTATTAGGTATCTTAGGTAAAGCCGTTGGTGCGAATGGTTTAGTAGGAGGGCAAGTTATGGATTTAGATTGTGAAGGTAAATCAGATATTACCGCCGAAATTCTTACTACTATTCATCGAAACAAAACAGGGGCATTATTAGAGGCTTGTGTTTCTTGTGGTGGAGTGTTAGGAGGTGCATCCCCTGAAGATTTAAGTCGTTTATCAATTTATGCTCAAAATATTGGTTTAGCTTTCCAAATTATTGATGATGTCCTTGACGTTACAGCCACCAGCGAAGAGTTAGGCAAAACCGCAGGAAAAGATATTTCTGCCCAAAAAGCCACCTATCCGAAACTTTGGGGTATAGAAACATCTCAAGAAAAAGCAGAGCAATTAGTTAAAGATGCCGTAGCACAATTAACGGTATATGGAGAAAAAGCCTTACCGCTACAAGCTATTGCAGAATATATTGTTACCCGTAAAAATTAGGCGAAAAAAATGGAAGTTTTTGTGGAAATATTCACTAATCGTTTAATTGTCATTCCTCTTCTTGCCTGTATTTTGGCTCAAATAATCAAGGTTTCTGTAGATACAGTGACTAATCGTAAATTTAGTTTTCGCTATCTTGTAAGCACTGGTGGTATGCCCAGCTCTCATTCTGCTCTTGTAGGTGCATTAGCTACAGGGGTTGGTCAAAATTTGGGCTGGGATTCTCCAGAATTTGCCATCGCCTCCATTTTTGCAGGAATAGTAATGTATGATGCGGCTGGGGTTAGACAAGCAGCAGGAAAACAGGCTAAAATACTCAATCAAATTATGGATCAATTTCTTAATAATGAAGATGTGAATGAAGAGAAATTAAAAGAATTATTAGGTCATACACCTTTCCAAGTGGTCGTTGGTTTATTATTAGGAATAATCAGCTCAATATTTCTTTTACCGCTATTTTCTAACATATAAAAAGAGTGAATAACAAGTCAGAAAACGGATATAATTAATTTTACCAAATATTTACTTATGAATTTTTTTGAAATAAAAGTAACTGATGATGGTTCACAAACTTTTTATTCTCAAGAATTTGGCGAGACTTTTCATAGTAAATATGGAGCAAAAAGTGAAGCAGAAATAACTTATATTCAAGGATGTAATCTTTTAGAGAAAGTAAAAAGACAAGATAAAATTACTATTCTGGATGTTTGTTATGGTTTAGGTTACAATACCGCAGCTGCTCTTGATTGTATCTTTAAAACTAATCCTAAATGTGAGGTAGAAATTATTGCTTTAGAATTAGATGAAACTGTACCTAGTGAAGCTATTTCTCATAATTTATTATCTTTTTGGTCATCAAACATCATCGAAATTTTAACCCAATTATTAAATTTAAAAAAAGTAAATATTCCCCAAGGAAAACTACAATTATTAATTGGTGATGCTAGACAAACTATTCAACCTTTAGTTAAAGAAAACTTCCAAGCGGATGCTATTTTTTTTGATCCTTTTTCTCCTCCTAAGTGTCCTCAATTATGGAGTGTAGAATTTATTTCTTTAGTTGCTAAGTGTTTGAATCATGATGGTATTATCGCTACTTATTCTTGTTCTGCCGCCGTGCGCACGGCTTTTAGTTTAGCTGGTTTAACCATTGGTGCTAATTATTCTGTGGGAAGGCGATCGCGCAGCGCCGTTTCACGATCGCCCGGTACATTAGGGACTTTTTCTTCTCAACCTTTACCTCCTTTATCACAAAGAGAATTAGAACATTTACAAACTAGAGCCTGTGTACCTTTTCGAGATCCAGAACTAAAAGATACCATAGAAATAATTAAACAACGAAGAAAAGAAGAACAAAACTTAAGTAATTTAGAATTTACCAGTAAGTGGAAAAAACGCTGGTTTTCTTAATCCTTTACTTTTTGAGCAATTTTCAAAATTTATTCAAATAAAGAATTAGTTAAAAATAATTAATAGAGGTTCATTAATTGCTACATTAGGGGAAGTTAATTTTTTATCAAACTAGAATAACATGAGTGATTTAATTGCGATCGCCTACGACGATATTTTCAAAGCCGAAGAAGTAAGATTGACTTTGGCTAAATTACAAAGAGAACATTTAATTGAATTAGAAGATGCGGCGGTAGTAGTCAAAGATGCCGAAGGAAAAGTTAAGCTAAAACAAGCCATTAACTTAACCACCAGTGGTGCAGCTAGTGGCGGTTTCTGGGGATTATTAATTGGTACTTTATTTCTTGTACCCTTATTTGGTGCAGCAGTAGGTGCAGCGACAGGTGCAATCGGTGGCGCATTGACGGATATAGGCGTAGATGATAACTTCATGAAAGAATTAGGCAAAACTTTACAACCAGAAACTTCCGCTTTATTTATTCTCGTCAGAAAAGTAACCCCAGATAAAGTTTTAGACGAAGTTAGTAAATATGGTGGTACTGTTTTACGCACATCTTTAAGCAAAGATGATGAAGAACAGTTACAAGCTGTATTAAGTAGCTACGGTGTTAAAGCCTCAGACTTTGAAAGTTAATCTTAATTATAAATAGATATGCAAAATTAATTGTATATTTACTTTATGACAGATAGGCTAATTACTTTTTGTTAATGAATATAAGGGCGTAATATACTCGGTAAAGACGTAGTATATTATGCCCCTATTTATTTTTTGTCGTCTCTCGATATTTAACCTAAAAAATTAACTATCATGGGTGAAATTTCTTTAGAAAAATGTTCTTGAGGATAGTGTTTTGCTTCTTCAATAGTTATTAATTTAAGTTTTTTATTACTATTGACTAATTCTTCAATCGGAGCAAATTCTAACCAAGGATCATCTTTTCCCCAAATAATTAAACAGGGTTTTTCCCATTGTTTTAAACCTGTTTCAATGTCCGTAACTACTTGTTTTAAGTTTAATTTTTTTACCACCTTAACTAAAGTTCTACCTGCTAAAGAAGAAGTAACAATAGGTTTACGATAAAAGGCTAAATTTTGATCAGAAATAACAAAACCTGAACCTTTTTCTAAAGTACGATCTACAATTAAAGGATCTTGAGTTACCATATCACCTAAAAATGGAACTCCGCATTGTGCAATTTGCCAAGGTAATTTTGCAGAAGAAGAAATAGGAGTATTAAGAATAATTAATTTATCAATTTTTTCTGGATATTGCAGAGCATATTGAATACCAATAGTTGCTAAAAAACCTTGAACAATTAAAGATATTTTTTCTAACTTTAAACCTTCAATAAATTCTGTAAATGCTTTGAGATAACTAGAAGGTGTATAGTCGAAATCTTTTTGCTCAGGTTTCCCTGATAATCCCCAACCTAACCAATCAGGTGCGATGCCATGATAACCATATTCGCCTAAAATGGGCATAATTTCAAGCCAACAGAAACTTTGAGAAAGTAAGCCATGAAGTAAAATAACAGGGGTTTTATTATTATCTTTTATGGGTAAAATTTCTCGGTAATACCATTCTAATGATCCAATTTTTATTTTATTTTCTTTAATAGTTATCATTATTAAGATTATTTTTTTAAGTATTTAATTATCTATTACCAATAAAACACAGTGCTTTTTTATTATTAGGACAAAATTGACGAGCTACAGGATTATTATGAAGATAAAGTTCTTGTAAACTATCTAAATCCCAAAGAGAATTAATATTAGAATTAGTAATATTATTATTATTAAGAGATAATTCTTCTAATTTTTTAAGTTTAGTTAAAGGAGTTAAATCAAAAATTTTATTATTATCTAAATATAACTCAGTTAAATTGGTTAAATCATCTAAAGGTTTTAAATCATTAATCTGATTATCTTTAGCATATAATTCTTCTAAATTAGTTAAATTTTCTAAGGGTGTTAAATCACTAATATTATTTTGATTAATATATAATGTTCTTAAATTTTTAAAAGAAGATAATGGTTTAAGATCTTCTATTTTATTATCACTAAGATATAATTTTTCTAAATTAGTTAAAGAATTGAGAGGAGAAAGATCTGATATTTGATTATGACCTAAAATTAATTTTTTTAAATTAGTCATAGATTTTAAGGGAGAAATATCACTAATTTCGTTATCATATAAAGTTAATTCGGTGATACTGATAAGACTACTTAAAGGGCGTAAATCAGAAATACCTTTACTACTAATATTAATGGCAAAAACTTTAGGTATAATTTCTGCCGCTTGTAAACAATTTTCTACCTTTAAAGCTCCAACAACGGCATTAATAGTTTTTTGAGTAGCAAGGGGTAAAGATGTTTCTTGAGTACACCAATCCCTAAAACTTGTCATAGTAACGTTAGTTTGTGCCATAGCCAATGGACTAATTGTCGTGGTTAGTGCGAAACTCAAGATCAAACTTGATTTTAATAAAGACATTTTTTTCTCTAACATAAAAATTTTACTCATAAAATACCATTAAAGATCTTAATTGAATCTTTGACCTTTAGAATAAACTTTAATAGTGACTTTGATTATTTTAATCTTAATCTGTTTCAACACTCCAAAAGCAATAGAAATATAAATGAAATCAATTATGGTAGTGGGGACTACTTCCCACGCAGGAAAATCATCTTTAGTTACGGCTTTATGCCGGTTACTTTGGCGCAAAGGTTGGTATGTAACCCCATTTAAAGGGCAAAACATGGCGTTAAATTCTTATGTAACCGCTACAGGGGGAGAAATTGGTTACGCTCAAGCATTACAAGCATGGAGTGCAAAAACTATTCCTAGAGTCGAAATGAATCCCATTTTACTCAAACCTCAAGGTAACATGACTTCTCAAGTAATCATGAAAGGGCAAATAGCAGGAGTTACTAACGCTAAAGAATATTATCGAGATTATTTTGAGAGGGGTTGGGAAGCTATTACAGAAAGTTTAGATATTTTAGGACAAGAATTTGATTTAGTGGTATGTGAAGGAGCTGGAAGTCCTGCAGAAATTAATCTTAAACATCGTGATTTAACTAATATGCGAGTAGCAAAACATCTCAACGCCCCTACTATCTTAGTGGCGGATATTGAAAGAGGAGGAGTTTTTGCTCATATTGTTGGTACTTTAGCACTATTAGACCCCGATGAGCGATCGCTCATAAAAGGTATCGTCATTAATAAATTTAGGGGAGATAAAACAATTTTAGATCCGGGTATAGAATGGTTAGAAGACTATACAAAAATTCCCGTATTAGGAGTTATACCTTGGTTTGACTCAGCATTACCCTCAGAAGATTCTTTAGGATTATTAGATTTACCTAGCCGAAAAAAAGATTATCAGTTAAAAATAAGTATCATTAAATTACCACATATTTCTAATTTTACCGATTTTGATCCCTTAGAAGCAGAAGAAAGCGTGTTAATAGAATATGTCCAGCCTCATCAAACTTTAGGCTATCCCGATGCAGTAATTATACCCGGCACAAAAACTACCATCGCCGATTTAATTGTCTTAGAAAAAAGTGGTATGAAAGCACAAATTAGAGAATATATGCAATCAGGAGGAACAATTTTAGGAATTTGTGGAGGTTTTCAAATGTTAGGTAATGAAATATTAGATCCACATCGCCTTGAAAGTTTAGAAAAAAGTTGTGAAGGACTAAATTTATTACCCATTACAACCACTTTAAAACCAGAAAAAATAACCCGTCAAAGGGAAGTAGCCGCTAATTATCCCCAAAAAGGTTTACCCGTAGATGGTTATGAAATTCATCAAGGATATACAGAAATAATCCCTCATCTGAGTAAACAGAGAAAAATTCGATACTTTCCCTTATTTAGTGATGCTACTTTGGGTTTAGTTGACGAAACACAATCTCTTTGGGGATGTTATCTTCATGGTATCTTCGATAATGGATCTTGGCGACGTGCATGGTTAAATAATTTACGACAAAAGCGCGGTTTATCATCTTTACCCACAGGCATAAGTAATTATCGTCAACAACGAGAAGAATTACTCGATTCTCTAGCAGATTTAGTAGAAACACATCTTAACTTAGATCCCATTTTACAAATAAATAATTAGAGTCTGGACAGGAGAATCACAAAGGTATTAAAAACAAGAAATAATTATTAGGCGTTGCTGAATTAAAGTATAATTTTTAGATAAGGTGATGCCGAAGGCACGCTACGCGCACGTATCTTTATTACTCTCTTAAATTATCACAGAGGCGTGCTGTGTACCAGAGCCGACGAGCGATCGCTCGTAACTTGTGTAAGGGATGGGAATATCTTGGAATTTAAGATAATGAATCAACAGTGAAATTGAATACTTCAACATTTGCACAGACTTTGAATAGCAAAGAGTTTTTCTGTGTAATCTGGCTAGATAGTGCCTCAATCTCGTATTTTCTCCCTCAACCCTTATCATGTAAGTTTTACTGA
>NZ_JBGSUU010000037.1:0-25953 GCF_041753295.1 Geminocystis sp. | reverse complement strand
TTTGGTGAAGCCTTAGAAGCGTTTCGCACCGCCATATCTTTTCGCTTTTTTCAATGGTTAAAAGATAATATTGAGGTATTTACTAATTATAAAGCAAGTTTGGGCTTTGTTTGGGCATAATTTTTGTTTAAGTACCGTTAGCACCAGTACCACCAATACCTATTACATAAAAACTCATGATTTTTCCTCATTTTATCGTTAATTTCTATTCATGAAACCATTAATCATTATCGCACCGGGTACGGTTTTCTTTTTTAAGAGTCCTGGTGTACTTGTAACCGTAGGTAGCCAATAAAGCAAAAATAAAGAGTTAAATAAGAATAATCCCATCATGGAAATTAAGGTTTCTTGAATTAACTCTCCGTTTTCATCTTGATTATTAAAATAAACCGTGATACTGACAATAATTACTAGGAGAAATAAACCTACATACCAAAGTAACTTAAAAGAACTAGCATCGCCATTTTGATTTTTAAGTAATATTACATACCATAAAACCGTAAAAGCAAGAGAAAAGCTAAAGATAATCCAAGCCGCAAGGGTATATTGTTTAATCCAATCCCTAAAAGGAATACTTCTAATTACGCCGAAAAATTTTTGATCATAAAGTAACGGTTGTAACCACATCATGAGTATAAAACCCACTAAAGCAAAGATGATAATTCTAATAATTTCTCCGACTTTCATTATTTTTAATCTCAATAATTAGATTTAGTGTTTATAAAAAAGTTGTTATACTTTAATATATATTAAACTCCAATCTTAATCTTAAAAAAAGAAATATAATTCAATATTTGTTCGACAACTTAAAATATATTGAAAATAAACCTATACAAAATTATCGTCAATTCATGGGTAACATCGGTAAAAATACCTTTAAATCTTTACTTTTTCTAATTTTTTCTTTATCTACATTAACCAGTTGTCAAAAAACTCCCGAAGAAACGTTATCTTGTATGACAGACTTAACACAAACTTCTACTCAAACTGACAATAACAGGAGTGATTTAGATATATCTGTTAATGTTGATGGTAGTGGTTCAATGGAGGGTTATGTTACTATTCCTAATAATAATTATATTAAAGCCTTGCAATTATTGGCTTCTGCCGTTATTGACACCAATAATAAAACTAATTTAGAATATAAACGCATTGGAGATGATAAAATTCTCACTCGCAATAATTTTGTCAATAATGCTACTTCTAAAAATTTTTATGATGGTAATGACAGTAATTATAAAGCAGTTTCAAGTCCTATTCATTCAGCAATAAAGCCTCCTGTAAACGGGAAAGATAAATTAACTATAATCGTTACGGATTTAGAAGGAGATGATGGCGGAAAAATTGCTGAAGTTTTAGCACAAAATTACTTAAATAAAGAGCAAAAAAATCAAGATTATACCGTAGGAATTTGGGCAGTAAAAAGTCAATTTAACGGTATTATTTATAATCCAAATACGGGAAAAGCTAAATTTAACTATAGCACGGAAGGTAAAACCGAGGAGGCTTTTCGTCCTTTTTATGTGTTATTTATCGGTAAATATGAGCAAATTGCGAACTATTTTGATGAGTTAAAAACCTTAGATAAAGAAATTCAAAATAATAGTGAAATGTTTATTTTTCCTACTCAAAAAGTTTTAGTACAAAATATGATTAATTTAGGCAATCTTGATGAAAGAAAAAGTAAAAGTACATTACCAGAAAATAATTCTTTAGAGAGAGTTTTTGCCTTAGAAGATAATAACGTTATTGTTAGTGTTGAAAATCCTGATAATGAACCTTATGAATTATTAAGTATAGTTGATAATATTGAACCTAAACTAACCCTTAATTATCAAGTTGCATTTCCCACAGTTGAGAAGATTAAAGGTGGTAATTATTCATTATCGATGGATGAAAATAATTTAAAAACTGATACTAAAGTATATACTTTTTCTTCTGATAATCAGGTAACAGAATCAACGGTAGAAAAATCAGAATCCGATAAAGAAACTGAAAATAAACCTCAAGAAGAAACCCCAGAAAAAATCGATAATTTACCTAAAAATTCCTCTAATAAACAATTTTTTACACTCAATAATAATAACTCTTTACAACAAGGTTTAGTTCTGAAAGATTTAAAGTTAGATAAAGAAAAAGAAACTTTACAATTTATCACAGATATTAATTTACAAAGTTTACCTAATTCTGATGTTTATTTATTTGAAGTTAACTTAATTTTAGATGATTTAATCGGATTAGATTGGTGGAATACTTGGAATGCAAATAATCAGAATAATGATGGTTCAAAAACACAAAATTTATCTATTTTTATGAATAAATTAAAGAATTTAAGTTTAGCAAATTTAAGTAATAGTGAAAATGATCCTGTTATCGGAAACTTTTGTTTTGCTATTCAAAAAAATTAAATTATAATCTGACATTATCAAAATAATAATTTGACTAAACTTGTTAATAACGTAATAATGATTTATGGCTAATAATACTGAATTAGAAAAAATAATTACTTATGTACAAAAATTAGAAAAAAGAATAACTAAATTAGAATCAGAAAAAGCAGTAATTATTAACGGTAATTTAGTTAATAAATCACCAAAACCTCTTGATATTTCTTTGACTAAACTAATTGATTTTTATAACGATGTTTCTCATATTTTAGATGCCTATGCTGTAACGGTTTCTTTATCAGAGGAAAGTTATAGAAAACAAACTGAAGGGAAAATAATTCTAAATCAAGTTAATAAAGGAAATTATTGGGTAATTTTACTAGAAAATGATGAAGGAAAAAACTATTATTTATTACCAAATGCTAATATTCAGTTAAAAATATATCGTTTAAAAACTATTAATTATTTATTCTTACTTCGAGGAGAAGAAAATAATAAAGAAGAAGAATTTACTTTAGTTAAACCAGCAATTTTAGAAATTTTACCCAGTGGTAATGAATGGCAGATAAAACAAAAAGGAGAACTATTTTTAGGTAAAAAAACTGCTATAAAAAAAATAGTTTTAGGTTTACAAAATCTGACTAATAACGAAGATAAAATCCCAGCTAGTTTAAAACAATTATTAACTGTTTTAGAGAAATTAAATCAAGGTAATTCTCAATTAGCAAAAGACATTAAATTTTTAGATAATCGATTAAAAAAATTAGAACCAGCCTATGTTGAATATCTTAATTTATACTACGATAATCCTGTCAAGTTTGCTGAATCAGAAGGAGGATTTACTAAATTAAAATTAACAAAAGACACCGTTAAAAATTTTTTAGAAAATAGTATTAATATCATCAATTTAGAAGCAAATAGTCAAGGGGAATATATCTTAAAAAAAGTAGATAACGAAGAATTTTTATTTTTAGATCCTCAAATGATTTTTGATAAAATGACTTTAAAATTAGCCCATTATACTAAACTATTTATCGCCGATAATGAAATTCCTGTTGCTGTGTCTGCTAACAATATTCTGATCAAAAAACCAGCAAAGTTAAGAAAAAATGGTGATATATGGTTATTAATCGAATCAGGAGAAATTAGCTTTTAATAGTTGTATAATTTGTCAGATTTTATAGAAAAAGTAATAACTATAAGCATAAATCTAAGATAAAATACTTAAAGAAAGAAAAAATATCAGGAAATCACCATTAATGAGAGATAAAATTACCATTCTCAAAGAAAATTTAGCGCGTACAATCGTAGGTAAAGAAGATGCGATAAAATTAGTAATAGTTGCCTTATTGAGTGGTGGTCATGCTTTACTAGAAGATGTACCCGGAGTGGGAAAAACTTTACTAGCTAAGTCTCTTGCTCGTTCAATTGATGGAAAATTTCAACGTATTCAATGTACCCCTGATTTATTACCAAGTGATGTTACAGGTACAAATATATGGAATCCTAGCACTAGAGAATTTGAATTTTTATCAGGACCAGCTTTTGCTAATATACTATTAACCGATGAAATTAATCGAGCAACACCTCGTACTCAATCATCGCTATTAGAAGTAATGGAAGAAAAACAAATCACCGTTGACGGTGTCGCTAGATTTGTACCTTCACCTTTTTTTGTCATCGCTACTCAAAACCCCATTGAATATCAAGGCACATTTCCCCTTCCTGAAGCACAAATGGATCGTTTTGCTATATCTTTAAGTTTAGGTTATCCTTCCTTTGAAGAAGAGTTGCAAATGTTGGAAAGACAATTAAATTCTACCTCCATTAATGAGCTTTCTCCTTGTATTACTTTAGCCGAGGTTATGGATTTACAAACACAGGTTTCACGAGTAAAAGTAGCTCCCGAAATACAAAAATATATAGTTAATCTAATTACCGCTTCTCGTAATGATGATGATATTACTTTAGGAGTTAGCCCTCGTGGTACATCAATATTGCAAAAAACCAGTCAAGCATTAGCATTTTTAGAGGGTAGAGATTATGTTATCCCTGATGACATCAAATTTTTAGCGCCAAATGTCTTGTCTCATCGTCTTATTCCCGCTGGTGGTAGAAATGCGAAAGTAATCGTTGCTCGTTTATTAAATACCGTGGCGGTAGAATAATTAAGCACTCTTGAATTAATTACTATAATAGGTCATGAAAATTGATTAAGGTTAAAAATGAATAAAAGAGCTTGGATTACCATTATTATTAGCTTTATTCTTAGCTGGAGTATCGTTATAGGCTGGAGTGCGTCTCGTAGTTTTGATTCTATGGCGATGGCATCTGTAGATAAAGCCACGGGAAATTTTAAAATTGGGGAAGATTTATATTTAGAAAATTGTGCAACTTGTCATATACCTATTCCACCGTCAGTTTTACCTCAAGAAACATGGCAAGAAATTTTAGAAACTCCCACGAATCATTATGGAACAAAAGTTGAGGGTTTGACTGGTTTTACTCAAAGATTAATGTGGCAATATTTACAAAATTATTCAAGACAATTATTAAAAGACGAAATTAAACCAAAATATATGGCACAATCTCGTTATTTTTTCGCACTTCATCCCCAAATAAATTTTTCTTCTACTATTACTATTAATAGCTGTATTGAATGTCATTCTCAAGCTCAAAATTTTGACTATAGTTATAAGGAATAATATATTTAAAACTTTTTAAACTCAAATCTTGCTAAAGTTAAATCAATATTTTTTATCCCTTTTTTAAGTTCTTTTTTTGTGCATTAATCCAAATTCTTTTTATCTGATTATAATAAGAATTCTTCTAAAAAAAGCTAATAAAGAATAGAGAAAAATCAACATAAATATTATTAATCTCTAATTATTAAATTTGATTCATTTTAACTAAAATACCGCTACAGAATTATCATTAAAACTCTTAACACGACTAGGTTTTATATAAACAGTTTGATTAAGACGTAAACCTAAATTATCAAATTTTTCTCGATTCAAATGAGCTGTAATTTCCCAATTATCACCAATAATTAACTCTGCTTGAATTTCCCAACCTAAGTGAATAATTCTTTTCACAATAGCTTTACTACTGTTACCATCATTTTCTAAAAATATATCTAATTCATGGGGGCGAACAAATACATCATTCCCTAAATTATCAAGAATATTCTGAGCAAATAAAGGTGCATTAGAAGGTAAAATATTTACTTCTCCAATGAATTTCATTACAAAAGATGAAGCAGGATTATCATAAATTTCAGCAGGTGTGCCGATTTGTTCAATTCTGCCTTTATTCATGACGACAATTTCGTCGGCTACTTCCATCGCTTCTTCTTGATCATGGGTTACAAATACGCTAGTAATATGTACTTCGTCATGCAATCTTCTTAACCATGCTCTTAATTCTTTACGCACTTTAGCATCTAACGCTCCAAAAGGTTCATCTAAAAGTAATACTTGAGGTTGTACTGCTAATGCACGAGCTAACGCTACTCGTTGTCTTTGTCCTCCTGATAGTTGACTAGGATAGCGATCGCCTAATCCTTCTAATTGTATTAAATTTAACAATTCCGATACTTTTTGTTTAATTTGCGTTGGAGGTGTTTTACGAATTTGTAAACCAAAACCAATATTTTCACGGATAGTTAAATGTTTAAATAGAGCATAATGTTGAAAAACAAAACCAATATTACGCTTACGAATATCAACTCCTGTGGAATCTTTTCCGTTAATAAGAATTGAACCAGTATCAGGATTTTCTAAGCCAGAAATAGTGCGTAAAAGAGTTGATTTACCTGAACCTGAAGGACCTAATAAAGCCACTAAGGTATTAGTTTTAACTTCTAAATTGATATTATCTAAAGCTAGATAACTACCAAAATTTTTAGAAACATTATTAACAATAATACTCATAATTTTTTACCTGTTTATTTGATTTTTATTTTGTTTAATTAATAGCCACTAAATCCCCAACTTTGGGGACTTTTAATCAATGTTATCCCCCAGAATTGGGGTAAGGGGAGCAAATCCCAGAATTGGAGGCTAGAGGCAAAATTCTTAAGTGTCAACAATCTTGGTTTTTTGCTCTAAAATTTCCTTGAAAATTAAAGTTAAAGCACCTAATAAACCTAAAACTACTGCCGCACTAAAAGCCGCTTCCGTTTGATAGTTTTTATAGGCTAATTCTACGAAAATTGGTAACGTTGCCGTTTGCCCGATGATACTACCAGAAACCACCGCTACCGCTCCAAATTCGCCCATAGCACGAGCATTAGTCAGTAACACTCCATAAAGTAAACCCCAACGAATAGTAGGTAAAGTGACTCGCCAAAAAATCTGCCAATCACTTGCACCTAAAGTACGCGCGGCTTCTTCTTGCTCAGTTCCCACCTCCTGTAACACAGGGATTACTTCTCTTGCCACAAAAGGAAAAGTAACGAAAATTGTCGCTAGAATCATTCCGGGTAAGGCAAAGATGATTTTTACGTCAAAATACTTGATTAACCCTCCAAACCATCCGTTTCTACCGTATAGCAACACCAACATTAAACCTGCTACCACTGGCGAGATAGAAAATGGTAAGTCAATTAAACTCATTAAAAATGCTTTGCCTCTAAAATCGTTACGAGCAATTACCCAAGCCGCACAAAGTCCAAAAACTGTATTTAAAGGCACTGTTACCACTGCAATAATAATGGTAAGTTTTACCGCTTCCCCAAATTCTCGTTGCTGTAAAGCCTCAAGAAAAGGTTGTATTCCTTTATGAAAAGCCTCATAAAACACTGAAATGGCAGGAATAATTAAAATTAAGGCTAAATACACCAAAGAAATTATGATTAGCCAAGTTTCCACAGATTTAATTTTCGGCATAACCACGCCCCCATTGTTGTAAGAAGTTAATTACTAATAAAAGAATTAAGGAGATAAAAAGTAATACAGCACCAATAACCGTTGCTCCTACATAGTCGTATTCTTCAAGGCGTTGAAAGACTAAAACCGGTGCGATTAAGTCTTGAAAGGGAATGTTAGAAGCTATAACTACAACTGAGCCATATTCTCCTACAGCCCTCGAAAATCCTAAAGCAATTCCCGTTAAAATCGGAGGAATTAGAGGAGGTAAAATGACAAGGCGAAAAGTCTCCCAATCATTTGCACCTAAAGCCCAAGCGGCTTCTTCGGTTTCTTTCTCTAGCTCTTGCAATACTGGCTGTAATGTTCTTACAACAAAAGGTAAAGAGATAAATAACATTGCCACAAATACCCCTAACTGAGAAAAGGCGATTTTAATACCAAAAGGTACAAATAATCTACCAATCCACCCCGTTTCGCTATAGACGGTTGCTAAAACTAATCCTGCTACGGCGGTAGGTAAGGCGAAGGGAATATCAATCATGGCATCGAATATTTTTCTACCCGGAAATTTATATCTAACTAATACCCATGCCAATAAAGTTCCCATTAAGCCATTGATAAAACCTGCAAAAAGAGCGGTAATAAAAGTTACTTGATAAGCAGAAATAGCAATATCTGAAGTAGCAATTTCCCAAAATTTAGCAAATCCTAAAGTAGAAGATTTAAGAATTAATGCAGCCATTGGAATTAATAACATAATAGTTAAATAACCAATAGTTATTGTCCAAGGTAAAGATATTTTTGAGAATATTGTAGTAAGTTTTTCTGATTTTATCACTAGAGGGGATTCATGAAAAAAGTTGACCATATTATTAATAAGTTTTTAAGAATAATTTTAATAAAAAATACTGATTAATCATCTAATAACCAACCTTCAAAATTCCAATTTTCAATTAAGGATTGATCTTCATATTTATGATTCCAAATTTCTATTTTACTATCAGATAAAAACTTTAAACCTTCAGTAATAGATTCTTTTGTCCCTTTTAAAAGAAGGTTAAACCAACCATCATTCCCAGCAGATTCTCCTAATAAAGCTGAGGTAATATTAACTTCTAAATTATAATCAGATGCTAATTGAAAAATCACAGGTTGTTGATGATATTCAGGAGGAATATGTAAAGATATTTTGAGAGATCTTAGTGGTTTGTTCATATTATTTATGGGTTTATTTAAAGTAATTAGTAACTTAATAATTAAAAGTTAAAATAGACAGATTATTACTATTTTTTGAGATTAGAAAAAATTTGATCAAAAATAGTTCCATCATCAAAGAAATCTTTTTGAACTTGTTTCCAACCTCCGAAATTTTCTACAGTAAATAACTTCTCAACTTTGGGATATTGATCTTTAAATTCTTCAAATATCGTTTCATCTACGGGGCGAAAACCCACCTCTGCAAATGCTCTTTGGGCTTCTGGGGTATATAAAAATTGCACAAATGCTTCAGCCACTTTCCTTGTACCTCGCTTATCTACATTTTTATCAACTACAGCAATAGGCCCTTCAATGGATATATTTTTATCTGTAGGTATGACATAAGGTTGATTTTCACCCTTCAATTTAGCCAATAAAATCTCATTTTCATAATTCATCAAGATGTCTCCTTGTCCTTGTTTATAAAACACGTCCGTAGCTTCTCGTGCATCTTTTGGCAACACGGGGACATTTTTATAGACACTGGTAACAAAATCTTGAGCTTGTTGGGCATCACCACCAGATTGAGTAATTGCTCCCCATAATACTAAAAAGTTCCATCTTGCACCCCCTGAAGTTTTTGGGTTAGCGGTGATAACTTTTATGTCGGGGTTTGCTAAATCTGCCCAAGTTTTTGCTGTTTTACCTCCTTCTCTACCCACTAAAGCCACCACGGAGCGAGTTACAATACCATTATTTGGAGCTTCTTTTTCCCACCCCGGTTCAATTAATCCTGCTTCTTGAATTTTCAGAGTATCCGCCGATAAAGCTAAACCAACAACATCCGCCTCTAATCCATCAATAACGGCTCTAGTTTGTGATCCAGATCCACCATAGCTTTGTTCAATAATAACTTTTTCACCAGTTTTTTGTTCCCATTCTTGGACAAATTTAGGGATAATTTTTTCGTAAGCACTTTGAGTTACAGCATAACTGACTAAGGTTAGTTTTACTTCCTGATTACCACTATTTTGGTTACTGGTATTATTTTCTGTCTGATTTGTGTTGTTAGGATTGGAACAAGCGCCCACCATACCACTAATAGCTAAACCAATGATAAATCCACTTATTAATCTTGTTTGCTTTTTCATCCTTTTTGTTTTTTAATCTTAACTCCATAATATCTTAAATGATAACTAAAATATTTTCAATACATTTTCAATTATTTTTGGAATTAATAAAAACTTTTTTTGAGGGCAAAATTAGCAACAGGAGTCAATCATTGACAAAAATAAATAGTTAAGGCTTAATATATACATTTATTTCTATCTTCTATTTCCTGAAAATTTGATGCTTTACTCAGCTATTAATCTGTTTATAATAGTTAACATAACTTTATAAAACATAACATTAATGACTATTACTAAGGATTCCATTCATTATGTCAACGCCTTAGAAGGTAACTATTGGCAATGGCGCGAACAAAAAATATACTATGTACAAGCAGGAAATTGTGATGATGATAAACCAACTTTATTATTAGTACATGGTTTTGGTGCATCTACTGACCATTGGCGTAAAAATATTCATCAGTTACAAGAAAACTTTTCCGTGTGGGCTATTGATATGTTAGGATTTGGCAGATCTAGTAAACCGTCATGGGAATATACGGGTAATCTTTGGCGTGAACAAATAAACGACTTTATCACAGAAGTAATTAAGCAACCAACAATTATTGCAGGAAATTCTTTAGGTGGTTACGCTTGTTTATGTACTGCGGCGGAGTATCATCACAATGTAAAAGGGGTTATTTTACTTAATAGTGCCGGCCCTTTTTCTGATAATGTAACCAAAAAAACTACTTTTGTTCAAAAAATTAGCGGTTGGTTATTAAAACAAGATTGGATTACTTATCTTTTGTTTCAGCGATTACGCAACAAAAAAAATATTCGCAAAACTCTCGAAAAAGTCTATTTAGATTCTACTGCCATTACCGATCAATTAGTTGAAGATATTTATCGCCCTTCCTGTGATGATGGTGCATTACAAGTATTTAGTTCTGTATTTAAAAGTCCTCAAGGAGAAAAAATTGATCAATTATTACAGAAAATGAACTGTCCTTTACTTAATATTTGGGGAGAAGCTGATCCTTGGATGCGATCGCAAGAAAGAGGAGAAAAGTTTAAAAAACATTATAGTAATTTAACTCAAGTATATGTTAGAGCTGGTCATTGTCCCCATGATGAAATACCTGAAGAAATTAATGGTTTAATTACAAGTTGGGTAACAGAAAAATTAGGATAAAAATATTTTAATTTATAAACATTGTAGCTGATGTTTCAGAAAATATTTTCCTGATTTACTACTATAAAATAATAAATCTGTTAAAGTTTTAAGTGCTAAAGAATTTTGAATTTCTGAGTTAATTTCGATACTCAAAGATTCATGAGATTGAGATAGCAATAAAAACTTATCCAAATAGTCCTTAACTATACCATAATAATAGTTAGTATTTTCTGAACTATCAATTTGTTCCAATAAAGAACAAGCTCTTCTGATTAATTCATCATTTTTTTGTAAAAGTTCTGCTAAATATTCTATCAAAATATCTAACTCAGATTTACTAATAGGAATAACTGTTGATTCTAACTTAATTCCTAATGCTAAAATTCCTAAATAAATTAGTTTTATTCTATGGGGAGTATTGTTAACTTTTTCCACATCAATTAAGTTTTCTTGTTCTTCTAACATAAGATAAAATATTATTAATATTAATAGGAATAATGAAGCAAATAAGTCTTAATTTACCTGAAAATCTTTCATCTATAATTGTAAAACACAATACCATTAATGGTTATATTTATGACAACTTATCTTCTACAAATGATCAAATATGGCAATTAAGGCAAGAAAATATTATGCCTCCTTTTTTCGTTATTGCCAAACAACAAACCGCAGGAAAAGGGCAACGGGGTAATATTTGGCGATCGCCATTAGGAGGTTTGTATTTAAGTATAATATTAGAAATTAACTTATCTATAGAATTTATTAATCATTTAACTTTATTTAGTATTTATGGTATTGTGAAAGAATTAAGAACATATAAGATTCCCGTACAAATAAAATGGCTTAATGACTTAATTTTAGAAGGTAAAAAATTAGGGGGAATTTTGTGTGAAACCAGAAGTGAAGGAAAGATAATTAAAGAAGTAGTAATGGGAGTCGGAATAAATTATGAAAACAAAATTTATAATAATAGTATTAGCTTAAACAATTACTATCAAAAAACGAATAAAGTTACCATAACGTCTGTTAATAATTTAGCAACAATAATAATTTTAGGTATTCTGAAAGGTTATCAACAATATCTTGATTTAGGTATTAATCATCTTGTAAATAATTATAATAAGTTAATGTATAATTTCCAAGATAAAGTGACAATAGAACAAATAAAAGGAGAAATTTCAGGCATTAATTCTCAAGGACATTTACAAGTAAAAATAACCTCATTAGGTGCTAGTAGTAAAATGAGTTTTTCTCCTCATAATTATAGTATTTCTTACGATAAATTAACCCAAAACTACTACCAATTAACCGAAAAAAAAGCTAAAAACAAGTCCTTTTGAATTGATATAGCAATCCTATTTGACTCCTAAGAAAATAATCAGTTAATTTCCCCCAAAATTGGGGGCAAGGGGGCGAAATTTTATAATTTCCTCCAAAATTGGGGGCAAGGGGGCGAAATTTTACCAACAATTTTAGAGTACTATACCTAAAAATCTCCATGATTTGCCATCGCACTACCTAATTTTTCCATAACTTCAGTAACGGAAATAGCGCCTAATTCCCCAGAAGCACGAGTGCGAATATTGAGAGTATTATTTTCAACCTCATTACCGCCCACCACAGCCATAACAGGAATTTTCTGCTTCTCACCGTTGCGAATCATCTTACCTAACCTTTCGTTACTGTTATCAACTTCTGCACGAATACCAGCGAGTAACATTTTTTGACAAACATCTTGACAGTACCCCGAAAAATCATCATTAACAGGCATTAAACGCACTTGAACGGGTGCTAACCACAGTGGGAAGTCTCCCGCATATTCTTCAATTAAGATGCCAATAAGACGCTCTAAAGAGCCAAAGGGAGCACGATGAATCATAATCGGACGTTGACGAGTACCGTCAGGGGCGGTATATTCCAAGTCGAAACGTTCAGGTAAATTGTAATCAACTTGAACTGTACCGAGTTGCCACTCTCTTTCTAAAGCATCTTGAAAAATAAAATCTAATTTTGGCCCATAAAAAGCCGCTTCTCCCTTAGCCTCAAAATAATCCATTTTTTTGATTTTCAGGGCGTGACGAATAGCATTTTCAGCCTTTTCCCAACCTTCATCACTACCAATATATTTATCAGATTCAGGATCACGAGTACTAACACGAGTTTTAAAATTACTCAGTTTTAAACTGTTAAATACCGTTAAAATTAAGTCAATAACACTAATAAACTCCTCTTCTAATTGATCAGGTGTTACAAATAAATGGGAATCATCTTGAGTAAAGCCTCTAACCCTTGTTAAACCGCCTAACTCTCCAGATTGTTCATAACGATATACCGTGCCAAATTCCGCTAAACGCATAGGTAAATCACGATAAGAGCGCAACTCACTTTTATAAATTTGAGTATGAAAAGGGCAATTCATCGGCTTTAAAGCAAAACCAACTTCTTTTTCTGCTTCCTCACCGTTATCAGCCATCATGGGAAACATATCTTCTTTGTAGTTTTGCCAATGACCAGAAATTTTAAATAAATCAACCCTAGCGATGTGAGGTGTAATTACTTCTAAATAACCGCGCTTGGTTTGTTCTTTTTTCAAAAAATCCATTAAAGTTGAACGAATTAAAGTACCTTTTGGTGTCCAAAGTGGCAAACCTGGCCCCACTAAATCAGAGAATATAAATAAACCCAATTCTTTACCTAACTTACGATGATCTCGTTTTAAGGCTTCTTCCTTCCGTCTTTTATATTCTGCTAATTGTTCAGGAGTTTCCCATGCTGTACCGTATAATCGTTGTAACTGTTTATTATTAGAATCACCACGCCAGTAAGCTCCTGCAATACTTTCTAATTCAATAGCTTTTGGATTTAAGTCTGCGGTGGTGTCAACGTGAGGACCGGCACATAAATCCCACCATTCTTCTGCTAAATGGTAAATTGTGATGGTATCATCCTTAATTCCGTCTAAAATTTCTAATTTATAAGGTTCATTAATATTTTTGATCCTCATTTGAGCTTCTTCTCTACTGACAACTTCTCTAGTTACAGGCAATTTACGATTAATAATTTTGATCATTTCTTTCTTAATCACCTTAAGATCCTTTTCTGTTAAGGGTTCTGACAAATCAAAATCATAATAAAAACCGTTTTCTGTCCAAGGGCCAATGGTTACTTGTGCATTAGGATATAATTTTTGTACCGCCATCGCCATCACATGGGAAGTGGTATGACGAATTTTCTTTAAGTTTTCAGATTCACTGGTGCGAGGTAGTTTAATAGACTGATTAGACATAAAAATAAATATAATGCTCGATGCTTATAGATGATGATCTTACAACAGTTAGGAACTGCTTTTTGATTGTAAAAACTTTATAATTGAAATTTGAATAAAAAAATCCCCCTTATTAATATAATTCAGGGAGATAAAAGACTAAATTTTGAGCAAGAGTTAAACAAAACTCATGGTATTAGTAATCCGTTTCATCGCTTCAATGACATTTTCACGACTATTAAAAGCGCTAAGACGAAAATAACCTTCTCCTGCTGCACCAAAACCAGATCCGGGCGTACCAACTACGTTAACATTGTGTAATAACTTATCGAAGAAATCCCAACTGGATAAACCATCTGGAGTTTTTACCCACACATAAGGTGCATTAACTCCACCATAAACTTTTAACCCTGATGAAGTTAATTCTTCTCTGATAATTTGGGCATTTTCTAAATAAAATTTGACTAATTCTGCAATCTGTACTTTTCCTTCTTCCGAATAAACCGCTTCTGCACCTCTTTGGACAATATAAGAAACACCATTAAACTTAGTACAATGACGACGATTCCATAGTTTCCAAATTTCTACTTTTGTGCCGTCTTCCGCTTTACCTGTCAGATTTCTGGGGATTACGGTTAAAGCGCAACGTGTACCCGTAAACCCAGCATTTTTGGAAAATGAGCGAAATTCGATGGCACAATCTTTCGCCCCTTCAATTTCATAGATAGAATGAGGTAAACTAGGATCAGTAATAAACGCTTCATAGGCAGCATCAAACAAAATAATCGCTTCATGTTTCTTGGCATATTCTACCCATGACTGCAAATATTCTCTTGTGGCGATCGCCCCTGTGGGATTGTTAGGAAAACAAAGGTAAATCAAATCTACTGCTTCTGTGGGTAACTCGGCGGTAAAATTATTTTCTGCGGTAATAGGAAGATAAACCAAACCTTCATATTCTCCTTTTTCGTTGGCATCCCCAGTGTTTCCTGCCATAACGTTAGTATCCACATAAACGGGGTAAACAGGGTCAGTAACAGCGATTTTGTTGTTTTTGCCAAAAATGTCAAGAATATTGCCAGTATCGCACTTAGAACCATCGGAGATAAAGATTTCATCGGCGGATATATCACACCCTCTACCTTGAAAATCATGTTGGGCTATTTTTTCCCGTAACCAACCATAACCCTGCTCAGGTCCGTAACCTTTAAAATTACTGCGATCGCCCATATCTTCCACAGCTTTAACCATAGCATCACGACAGGCTTTTGGTAAAGGTTCGGTAACATCACCAATACCTAATCTGATAATATTAGCATTGGGGTTTTCTTGGGCAAAAACATTAACTCGTCTTGCGATTTCTGGGAATAAGTAACCAGCTTTTAATTTTAAGTAATTATCGTTAATTCTAGCCATTATGAATATTTGTTAAGATTATTTTCATTAGTTTATCATTTGAGAGGAGGATGTTCTCCTATAGGGTACAAAATTTGACGTAAATTAACTAAACCTTCTCTATTTAAGTGCAAAATCGTTACTGTTACTCTACCCATAGGAGTTAATCCGATGATTAAATCATAATTATTATTCCATCTAAAATGATCTCGCCAATTATTTTTTCTAGGATGATATAAAGAGACAAATTGATCACTTAATTGATCATATCCTTCAGTTTTATTATATTTGTGATTATTGCAACCCTGACAAGCTAAAGCTAAATTATCTAAATTATTTTTACCTCCTTTACTAATAGGTAAAATATGCTCTATAGAAAATTTTTGAGTGGCAAATTTTTCTTGACTAATACAATACTCACAACAATTTTTTGCTCTTAATCTAACGCTATTTTTAAATTCTTCAGTAAGTTTATAATCCTTCATTATTACTTGGTTTAATTCCTAAATCTTCAATTAAATGACTAAGTGAGCATTGCCGTAAAGTTGCTAATTCAGTTAGATTTTTCAAGCGTTTCCATTGATATTTTTCAAATATATCCGTTAAATTTAATAATTCTTGGTATTCATTTTCTGTTAAATTTTCAGCTTCTTTTTTTTTGATCAATATTCTGTAACTTTGTTGAATTTTATTATCTACATCTTGGTTTATTTTTAATAATAAATTAGCTTCTTTTTTTGATAAATTAGGAGTAATTTGTTTCGCCCTAAAAGCAATAACATTTTGGGTAAATTCTTCTAATTCTGTTATCGTTAATTGTTTAACTGCTTGAAATAAATCTTCTTGAGATAATTGAGCTTCTAGTTTAATTTTTGGCATATTTGACTAGATTATTTTAAATTTTCTTTTAGTATATAATAAATTTAATTGAATTGTCTATTGTCTATTGTTACAATATTATAGTTTTATCAAAATTTTGCTATTTTTATTTATTCCATGATTAACAACTCGTTATTGATAGCTCTTGCCATCGCCCTATGCTCCATAATATGGGTAGAATTAGTCAGAGACTACTACCATTATTTAGCCCATATTTGGACACCTTTATCTCGTTTACACTCATGGCATCACCGAGTTTTTAAACCAGATTTATCCGTTAACAGTGTGGAAATTTATCGTCAAGCCCATTGGTATAATGACGTACCAGAATCTTTAGTTATGCTAATATTTAGCATCGGTTTTGCTTTATTATTCATCTCTCAAGGATGGATTTCACCTAACTATCAATGGTTAGCATGGTTAGGGTCACTTTATACCTTATCATTTACAGGTAGTGCCATCGCCAGAGGCTTAGGAATACCCTATGCAGATGAAATTACTGACGCTACCCATCGTCAAGGAGATTTTACCACTATTCCCGCTCATTGGTTCGTAAATCGTAGTTATCATTGGCGACACCATTTCGATGATCAAAATGCTTATTTTTGCGGTACATTTACTATAGTTGATCGCATCATGGGTACAGCATTATCTTTAAAAGGAAAAAAAATCGCCGTTACGGGGGCAAATGGGACACTAGGACAAGCATTAATCAAACAATTATATTTAAAAGGGGCAAAAGTTACCGCCTTAACATCTCAAAATCAAGAATTATTTATTGACGTTAGAAATGAGCAAATTCCCATCAAAACCCTTTCATGGCAAGTGGGAGAAGAATCTAATTTAACTAATATATTTGAAAAAATTGATATATTAATTCTCAATCATGGCATTAACGTTTATGGTGAAAAAACCGCCGAAGCCATTGAAAAATCTTACGAAATAAATGCTTTTTCAGGTTGGCGAATGATGGAATTATTTTTAAAAACTGTTAAGAATAATCAGGATAAAGCCACAAAAGAAATCTGGGTAAATACTTCCGAAGCCGAAGTAAATCCTGCTTTTAGTCCTCTTTATGAAATTAGTAAGCGCACAATGGGGGATTTAGTAACCTTAAAAAGAGTTAATTCTCCCATCATTATTCGCAAATTAATACTAGGTCCTTTCAAGAGTAAACTTAACCCAATAGGCGTTATGTCAGGGGATTGGGTAGCCAAGCAAATTGTTAATTTAGCCATCAGAGATTTTCGTGATATTATAGTAACAATAAATCCTTTTACTTATGTTATTTTTCCTTTCAAAGAATGGCTAATGTTAAGTTATTGTAAAGTTCTAACTAAGTAATTTCCCCCCTTGACAAAAAAATATAATAAAAGATACTATTAGGGCATATAATGACGGTATTAAATTCAGAGTAACTAAAATAAAGTCAAACTTAAATTTAGTATTCCCTTTGACAGAAATAACTGTTATTATTCCCTTTAAATAGTAGGTGACGCTACTAAGCGGTGAAATCCATCGCAACTAAAAAGAAACTTAATCTATTAAGTACTTTTAGACAAAAAAAATCACTCAAAATCGTTAATTAGATTATGTGAGTGTTAATTATCTATCGTTAATCCTTAACCAACAAAACAAAAGAATAAATGTCTAACCAATCCTTTTTCAAAAATAAATTAGCCGTAGGAGTAATGACTCTTGGTTTAGCTACCACTGCTTCTTTATTAGCTCCAAATTCTGCTGAGGCTTTAAACCTAAAATTTGAGCTTACTGGTGCCAATTTTGCTGGAGGCGGTACTCTAACTGGTAGCTTCCTTTATGATACAACTACTAATGTCTATAGTAACTGGAACTTTATCAGTACTGCTTCGGCACTTTCTAGTGCCACTGGAGGATTAGCTAACCCTTTTAACTATACTCCTACTTCCGCACCTTCTTTTGGTACTCTTACAGGTACTGCATTTCAAATTCGTACTGGTGTGAGTCCTAATGACAGAAGAATTTTGAATTTATTATTCAGCACTTCCCTCGCAACTTTTGATACTATAGGGCAGTCAACCACCTTAATTCCTTTTGATGAAGACATCAGTTTTGGATCTAGTGATAGATACATTCAAAGTGGGGTAACACAAATCGCTGGATTAACTGGTGGTACAGTTACTGTAGTGCCCAACTACGATGTTCCTGAACCTTTAACTATCTTAGGTACTTTAGTAGCTGGTGGTATTGGTGTAGGTATGAAAAGAAAAAAACAACAATTACAAAAAGAAACCGTTTAATTGATTAGTTAATTCTTTTTTCACATCAAATATCCAATTAGAATTAATTATTACTAAGTACATATTCATTACTAATCGAAATACGGGGAACTTAAAAGACAGAAATGTCAAAGTTTCCTCTTTTTTTGGGCATAAATTATGTAAAAAATTGCCCCTTAATCCCCAAGTTTGGGGAAAATAATAATTTTTAAAACTCCGTAGTAATAATCTGTTTTAGTGCTGATTCAAGGTTAGGATAAAGAAAATTATAATTCATTAATTCTGTAGTTTTTTGTGGTAAAACTTTTTGCCCTTCTAAAACTACTTTTGCACCATCCCCTAACAGTAATTCTAAAGCAAAACTCGGTACTGGTAGCCATGATGGGCGTTTTAAAATACTTCCTAAAGTTTTACATAATTTATTCATGGTGACAGGATAAGGTGCAGTGGCGTTAAAAGTACCATGAATGTTATTATCTTTTAAACTTTGAATGATCATCTCTACTACGTCATCTCGATGAATCCATGAAAACCACTGTTTACCTCCACCAATAGGCCCTCCAGCAAAGATCTTAAAAGGTGGTATCATTTTAGCTAAAGCGCCTCCATTGCCCAAAACGATACCGAAACGTAAAATTACTAATCTTATTCCTATTTCTGTTACTTTGTCAGCTTCCCCCTCCCATGCTTGGCATACTTGCGCTAAAAAATCTTCCCCTGCTGGACTAATTTCTGTATAAGTTTCTGTTTCACTCGTACCATAAAAACCAATGGCTGAAGCGTTAATTAATACTTGGGGTTTTTGATTAGATTTAGCTATGGCATCCACAATAATTCTTGTGCCTAACTGCCTACTATCAAGAATTTCCTGCTTATAACTATCACTCCATCTTTCAGCAATAGGTGCCCCGGCAAGGTTAATAACGGCATCACAACCATCAATTTTATTTTGCCAATTACCCTCTTGTTTCGGAGTATAGTTAATAAATTCTAAATTCGAGTAAATTGCAGGGGAAAAAAGGGATTTAGCTTTATCAACATGACGGGTTAAAATGATAATTTGATTGTCTTTGGCTAATTTTTCTACTAATTTTGTACCGATAAAACCTGTTGCACCAGTAATCGCTATTTTCATTAATTTTTATTTTTTGTGATTAATATTAAATTACTATTCTACCAATAATTAATTTTTAGGGAAATCTTATCTAATTATTAATTATGGTAACTTTACCTTGAGAATTACGAGGAATTTCTGTTACTTTTTCCCAAACTTTTGGTATTTTATAGTTAGCAATTTCAGATACAAGTTTTGCTTTTATATCTTCTGTTTTAATACTGCTATTAAGAGGTACATAAAAAGCTGTAATAATTTCTCCCCAATAATCATTTTTTTGCCCCATTATATAGACATCTTTTACTAAGTTAGTAGCTAAAATTGCCCTTTCAATTTCTAAAGGAAAAATATTTTCTCCCCCCGTAATTATTTTCTGACTATTACGCCCTAAAATATATAAATAACCTTTTTTATCTACATAACCAACATCATCGGTAATAAAAATATCTATAGTTTTAACATGGGGATAATAACCTTTAAATAAAGAAGTTGATTTTATCTTAATAATATCTTCTTTTTCTTCCTTGAGAACAACTTGAATATGGGGTAAAATATAACCATTATTATAATTATTTTCTTGAATTTCTCTAGGTTTTAAGATACTAATACCTGAAGCTGTTTCTGTCATACCATAACTTAAAGCTAAGGAAATATTATGTTTATTTGCTAATAGTATTTGATGAGGATAAATAGACGAACCACCAACTAAAACAGTTTTAAATCTTGTTAAATATTGAGGATTATTATCGAGAAAAAATTGTAGTTGAGTAGGCACTAAAGAGATAAAATAATCTTGATAATCTTCAATAATTTCTAAGTTATTTTTGACGTTTTGAAAACTATTAATAACTAACTTTCCTTCAGTAATAAAACTGCGTATAACCTGCATTAAACCACTAACATGATAAAGGGGTAAACAGCAGTAAGAATTAATAGATAAATTACCAAAATATTGATAAAAACCCATAGCCGAAGCTGTTAAAGTTTCCCATGTATGAATCGCAAATTTAATTTTACCCGATGTACCGCCAGTGGGAATCATAATTCCCGTAAAACTGGGTGAATTTTGATTAATAGAAGAAAAATTATAATTAATGTTACCAAAAATAATATCTGGTTTAACTATCTTCTCTATTTGTTGCCATTCTCTTATCTGCCAATGAGGATTAATTAAAAAGACACAACTATTAGTAATAATACTAGCGAAAAAAGCAGAAATAAATTTATTAGATTCTGTTTCAGCAATAAAAATAATTGGTTTTCTCTTAATGTCATTATAGGAATTAATTTTAGTGATATAATCTGTTATTAATTTTTCTAAGTTTTCTGATTTATAGTTAAATATCCATTGAGTATTTAATAATTTTAACTGTGATAATATAGATAATTTATTATTCATTAAAATCACTGTAATGCTCTAAGATAATCAATAGCTGCATCTAATTTAGAAGGATAAGATAAGGCAAATTGTTCAAACCAAAAACCTTCATCGGAATAAGAATCTAAATTTTTTAACCAAAGTTCTGCTTTTCTTCTTAATTGTTTTTCTTGTCTTTGTTTTTCTAATTCTTTTTGTCTAATATCTTCTAAATTATCAACTTTTTTATGTTGTTTTATTTCTGACTGTTTTTGACTAAAGTTTTCAGCTATATTTTGTAAAGATGATTCAGCAATAGACGATTGTTTATCAGATTTTTTGACAGATTTTTGTTGTTGAAATTTAGCTTGAATATCCGTTAATAAATCCTGTGAAGTATCACTTTTTTTTGCAGTGGTAGATTTTTGTTGTTGAAATTTAGCTTCAATATCCGTTAATAAATCCTGTGAAGTATCGCTTTTTTTCCCAGTGGTAGATTTTTGTTGTTGAAATTTAGCTTGAATATCTGTTAATAAATCAGGATGTTTTTTTTCTTGTTTCTGAGATTGTTTAGTATTTTCTATCTCCGATAAGAAAGAGTCTATATTATCTTTATTTTCTTTATTCATCACTGGCTGACAATAAATATTAATAGTGTTGTTAACAGTATTTTTATCTTGCTGTTTTTCTTGATACTTATTTTCAATTTGAGCAAAAATATCATCTATATTACCCATAGCTAAAATTAGGTATATAACATTTTAATTATAACATTTTTTTGACAAATTATAGGGTAGATAGTTAATAAAAAAAGTATTTTTTCTACCCCATAAAAAACCTAAGCAGCTATATCTAATATAGATTGTAAGGTTTGCCAACGGAAATAAAGCTCCCCACCAAGTTCTAAAACTACTTTAATTTTAGGTTGTTGTTTTGTTAAACTAATTAAATACTCTTTTTCTTGATTAGAAAGGACAAAACCTTCAATAATCCATAAAACTAAACCTTTAGAAGAAACTGGTAAATTTTCTAGTTGAGAAAGGGCGATAGGAGGAATAAAATAAGTAGGGCCAACTGCACCTTCTTGATCAATATTTTTTTTACCTAAATGGGCAGGGCGTACTCCATGAATACCTGTTAAATAAGAACTTAAATCACCTAATCCCCTAGCAGAAAAATTAATAGTATGATAACCTGATGTGCGTAATCTTCTTTGATAACGTCCTTCAAAACCCCCTTCAAGAGGTGCATATACAGCTAAAATGCTTGATTTTTCTAAATCTCGAATAAAACTTTTTCCTGTAGTTAATAATGGCATAATTTTTTTTATGGTTACTAATAATATCCATCTCAATTTCTTTGATTATAATAGGACAAGGGTGAATCTGATCCAGTTAAGCTCAAAGCTAGTAAGATAGTTAAATAATTATAAAACTTACGCACTTGTCTCCTTTATCCCCAAGTTTGGGAGTAAGTTCAATTGAACTCCCGAAGAATTGGAGTAAAAGGCTGAATTAACTCTTTTTCTAGTAAAAATTCTTATAATAATAACAGTTAATTAATTTGTGTGTGATGAGGAATAAATATTTTGAATGAATTAAGAGCTGTGTTAGAATTAGCCACAGAAGAAGAATTGCAACAAGTTACTCAAATTCTGTTTTGTCGAAAATTCAATCCCATTGATTATTTACACACACCAAACCCTTTAGATGTCCAAAGTCAAGATTGGCAAAGATGGCTAGATTCCATTGAAAAGCGTTTTCGTTTTTTAGGCGCTGATGGTGTTACTGTGTTGCGTCGTCAAACCGATGGAGTTTCTTATCGAGATATTTTGATTCAGGTGTGTCGTTATCTTAAAATCCCCTACTCTCAACAAATGACGACTATTGATATTGAGGGGGAAATTTTCTTAAATTTATTACAAAAAGCATGGCATAAATTACCGCCATCCCAACAACAATCTCTTAAAAGTAAGGTTATTTCTTCTCTAGCCGATTCCACAAATCCTGAACCCTTGCCCTTGAGTTTGCAACATGATCCTGTTAGAATTTTATTGCAGGGTAGCAGTGTTGTAGCTGTAAGTTCCATTTTAAAACCTTGGTTACTACAAAAAATTGCCCAACAATTTGCATTACATTTCGCTACCTATCAAGTGGCTAAAACAACTATTATTAATGGTAGTATCGCTACGGCTACTCAATTACAAAATCATTTTACTCTACAAATGGCTAAACGAGGTATGGCAATAAGTACTGCTCGATATACGGCTGTAAGAAGTATATTTACTTTCTTAGGTCCAGTATTATGGGGATATTTTCTTGCAGATTTAGGTTGGAGGGCGATCGCCACTAATTATACAAGAATAATACCTGTAATTTTTACTTTAGCTCAAATTCGTCTTACCCGTAGTGACGATTGGCAAGTGATGGCTTATTGAATAAGATTTAGAGAAAAAATATTACCTATTAACTATGGCAGTTACAGCCATTGTTACGACAGGCTTCTCCATTTTTATGGTTATCAGCACAGGCACTAGAACAGAAATACTGACCATTTTTTTTGTAAACCGCTACTAATATCAACTATACATAAACAAGAAGGACAAGCACATTTCATTTGGGTAATGGTTGCGGTAGTCATAATAATTTATCTCCAATTTTATTACTGAATCTATGAACATTAATTCAGGTGTTGTTTAACATATTAGCAGAAAAAATGAATAAGTGTTCAGATATTAAGTTTTATGAAGAAAGAAAAATCTAAAAATCTCCACCTCATAAATGATATAATCACCCTTTGAAATCGGTAGAGTATCTAATTGAGCAATTATAATGACTAAAAAGCGTGTTTTATCAGGAGTACAACCCACAGGAAATTTACATATCGGAAATTATTTAGGGGCGATTCGTAACTGGGTAGAATTACAGCCTAACTATGATAATTTTTTCTGTGTAGTGGATTTACACGCCATCACTGTACCTCATAATCCTGCTACTTTAGCACAAGATACTTACACCATTGCCGCTTTATATTTAGCTTGTGGTATCGACTTAAATTATTCGACGATTTTTGTTCAATCTCACGTTAGCGCCCATAGTGAGTTAGCATGGTTATTAAACTGCGTTACGCCTCTTAATTGGTTAGAACGGATGATCCAATTTAAGGAAAAAGCCATTAAACAAGGAGAAAATGTCAGCGTTGGCTTATTAGATTATCCTATTTTGATGGCAGCGGATATTTTGTTGTATGATGCTGATCAAGTACCTGTAGGTGAAGATCAAAAACAACATTTAGAGTTAACTAGAGATATTGCTATTCGCTTTAATGATAAATTTGGAGAGGAAAAAAATCCTATTTTCAAAATTCCTGAACCTCTAATTCGTCAAGAAGGTGCTAGAATAATGAGTCTTGCTGATGGTACAAAAAAAATGTCTAAGTCTGATCCTTCACCATTAAGTAGAATTAGCTTATTAGACTCTTCTGATGATATTCAGAAAAAAATCAAAAAATGTAAAACTGATACTATTATGGGCTTAAATTTTGCTAATGATCGCCCAGAATGTAATAATTTATTAGGATTATACGGTATCTTAACAGAAAAAACGAAAGAAGAAGTAATTTTAGAATGTAGCGACATGGGTTGGGGTAAATTTAAACCCCTTTTGACAGATGCAATTATTAACGCTTTAACTCCTATTCAGACTAAATATAACGAGATTATGACAGATAAAAATTATTTAGATTCGGTGTTAAAAGAAGGAAAAGAAAAAGCGGAAAGTGTGGCAAATATAACCTTAAAACGGGTTAAAGATGCCTTGGGATATTTAATAATAACTTCTTAGTAATCAGTAAAAAAGCCTAAAATATGATCAATAAATTTCAAAATGCCATCGTCAATAAAGAATTTTTAATCACTGCGGAAGTAACACCTCCAAAAGGAGGAAATCCTCAACGAATGTTAGAAGTAGCTGAGTTGTTAAAAAATCGAGTACATGGTGTCAATATTACCGATGGTAGTAGAGCAGTATTAAGAATGTCATCCATTGCGGCTTGTTATTTATTATTACAAAGGGGAATTGAGCCTATTTGTCAAGTAACAGGAAGAGATAGAAATTCTATTGCTTTACAAGCTGATTTAATGGGTGCTTATAGTTTAGGAATTAGAAACATTTTAGCTCTAACAGGCGATCCTTTAAAAGCTGGAGATCATCCCCAAGCAAAAGCAGTTTTTGAGTTAGAATCTGTGCGATTATTAAAGTTAATTGGAAAATTAAATGACGGTTTTGATATTAATAATAAACCCTTACATGATGGTAATTTAGAGTTATTTCCTGGAGCTGCTGTTGATCCTCAATCTAATAGTTTATCAGGTTTACAGCGTCGTTTTGAAGCAAAATTAATGGCTGGTTCAAAGTTTTTTCAGAGTCAATTAATTACTGATTTTGATAAATTAGATCAATTTATGAATCATATTGCCGTAGGATGCGATCGCCCAATTTTAGCGGGAATATTCTTATTAAAAAGTGCAAAAAATGCTTTATTTATTAACAAGAATGTACCCGGAGTTGAGATACCAGAAAGGATAATTAAAAGACTAGAAAAAGCAGAAAAACCTTTAGAAGAAGGAATAAAAATAGCAGCCGAGCAAATAAAAAGTGCGAAAAATATTTGTCAAGGAGTGCATTTAATGGCAGTCAAAAAAGAGGATTTAATTCCGCAAATCTTAGACTTAGCAGACATAAAAGCCCTAAGTAATTAGTAACTTTAAAGAGGGCAAAGAAAATGAATTTAAGACAAGTTTACTTAGGGGTTGCTGAAAAAGTCTGAGGAAGGGGTAGGGCAAAGGGCAATGGGCAAAGGGCAAAGGTTTTAATGGTTTTGATTTTTGAAATTAGAGTTTGTAACTGTATAATACTACCCTGTTTTTTGAGCAAAAATGCCTAA
>NZ_JBGSUU010000036.1:0-177016 GCF_041753295.1 Geminocystis sp. | reverse complement strand
CGTTAAAAATTAACTGGTGATGCTAGGGCAAAGGGCAAGGGGCAAAGGACAAAGGGATTAAAATTGACTCAAACTATACTAAAATTGATTTTTTGACTTTTGTTTATTAAGTATTTTTGATCTGATGCAAGATCTCAGTTTAACCAATGATAGTTGATGAAATCTAAAATGTCAGTATTTAAGGAATGATCGCTATGAGAGTATAATAATCATAAATTCTGAAAAAAAATTATCAGTTTAATCAGATTGATATTATACAAAGACTTATAAAATTTTAGGAGAAGAAACCATGAGTGATAACTGGGAAAATCAACAACAAAACGAAGAAATTAATCAATCAGAGGCAGCATCTGCCCTTAGACTAGCTGAAAAATACCCTTTGATGCTGGGCAAACGTCCTATAGAACCTAATCACTTACAAATTGTAAATACTTTTTCTTCTGTAGGTAGCTTACGTCCTGTAACTAAAAGTGGACTAGATATAAAAGGCATGATGACCGTTTCAGGTTCTCGTCCTATTACAGCTAGTCATCTTAAAATTAGTGAAGAATTTAAAGTTATGGGTAATCGCCCTGTAGCTTCAAATAACATTGATGATAATCTTCTTTTAATGGGTTATCTCGACTAAAAATAATCAAAAAATCAAATCTTTTAGTCAACTGTAGGGGTTGAAGAATACTCAACCCGTAATTTTAAGTTAAATCTTGGCTTAAAATTCTCTAACCGAAGGCTTACCGTCAATAATTTCTCCCACCAGAATAACGTCTGCTACCCCAACAAATAAACCGTTTTCTAATACCCCCGGAAGATTATTAATAGTTGATTCTAGTTGTGCTGGATTTTCGATGTGATCAAATTTGACATCTATAACTAGATTACCTTGATCCGTTACGACTGGACCTGCTTTTCTGATACCCATTCTTAATTCAGGTTTTCCTCCCAAATCTTGTAATTGACGAGTGACTGGAGTTACTGCCATCGGGATTACTTCAACAGGTAATAAGAAAGTTGAACCTAATTTATCTACTAATTTACCGCCATCAACCACCACAATAAACACATCAGCTAAACTATCAACCACTTTTTCACGGGTATGGGCAGCACCACCGCCTTTGATTAAGTTTTTTTGAGGATCCACTTCATCTGCACCATCAATAGCTACATCAATGTGATCAACCCCATCAAGAGTTGTTAAAGGAATACCGTATTTTTTTGCTAAAACTTCCGCTTGAAAAGAAGTAGGAATACCAACAATATTAGTTAATTCTCCAGAAGCTAATCTTTCGCCAATATATTGGATTGCATAGGCAGTAGTTGAACCTGTACCTAAACCAACCACTGAATTAGATTTTACTCGGTTAGCCGCAGCTTTTCCGACTTCCTGTTTCATTACAATTACGGGATCTATAGTCATATTTATATTTCTGTTTAATAATCATCAATCATTATCTGTGATTAGAGATCATTAATCAATTCAAAATAATATCCCACTTTATTTTTTCTCAGATTTTTTAAAAGGAAAGAAAACCACTGGAAACCAACTACGATGTAATACTTCTTGAGTAAAACTTTTTACAGTCCAATCTAATAAGGTATCTTGATCATCCGCAATGGCGATCGCAGTAATATCGCTATTTAAAGCAGTATTAAGGGTTTCTTGAAGAGGATTCCCCGTTGTCACAATAACTTCTATTTCTAAACCTAAAGATTCTAACTCTTTTTTTACCACCTCTGATTTTTTTTGTGCATCTTTAATGGAGTTTTCAATAATTAAATCAGAACGAGAAACATCACTAATTACCACAAGAAATAAATATTTGTGTTTAACTTCACTAGGTTTTTCTTTAGCATAATATTTAATTTGTTCAATCAAATAACGAGCATTATCAACGTCATAACAAGGAATTAACCAATAATCATTCAGTTTGCTACAACGAAGTTTAATTTCTTCTGAAGTATAAACAGAAATAAGTTGAGGACGTAAAATCATAACGGGAATTTTAATCTTTTTCCCTAACTCTGTAGTAGTTGAACCGAAAATCTGTTCTTCTAAAGAACTACGCAAAGATGATCCTGTAATTATAAAATCAGGATTATATTTTTTAGCAACTTTTAAAATATTATCGGTTACATTTCCTGAAGTTACTTCTATATTTATTTTAAGATCATCTCCTGAATAAACCAATTTTGAAAATAATTTTTCTTTGACTAATTCAATTTCTTCTGTATTAACTCGTGGTACTTGCCCCTCTTCCCATAAAGCAACACTATGTAAAAAAGTAATTTCTTTCAACCCACTATGACTCAAAGATTCCCCATAAGAAACTAATCTTTGTAAACCGTCGGTTAAATCAGTACAAATTAAACAACGCTGAAACATAACTTTTTTTCTCTCTAATTTTTTTTTATATTAACCTTATTTAACCGTAACATTCCAAAGAAAAAAGTAGTTGATTACTTGTATTTTTCTATGGTTCAATTTTTTCGCCACTTAAAATAAAAACTGGTGCAATAGCAGCAAATACCTGACTTAATCCCCTAGTTTCCAAACGATTAATAGCCGATTGAACTACCTCAACATTACGAGCTTGTAAATTAGATAAACCCTCAGAAATTTGATAAAGATTTTCTAAATTAGTTGCCATAGACACCACTCGCCCTTCCGAGGGTAAAAAATCCCAAACTTCCATTAAAATGTCTTTAACGCATTTACCACCACCAATAAATACTCGATCTGGTTTTGGGTTTAAAGTCTCAAAACAATCGGGGGCGTTACCTTCGACTACTTTTATATTTTCAATGCCAAAAAGTGTACAATTTTCTCTGATTAAATTAGCCACATCAGGATCTCTTTCTAGGGCAATAACAGTAGTTTTAGGGCAAATTAGAGCAATTTCGATGGAAACAGTACCTGTACCTGCACCTATATCCCAAATAACGGATTTTTCTTTTAATCTTAAAGCCGATAAAATTAAAAGCCTGACTTCTTTTTTTGTCAAAGGAATACCGGGTAAACGTTCAAAAAGTTCATCAGGAATACCCGGAGTTTTGTATTGCCAAATCATATAGTTAAATCCAGTTAATTATGTTTACTTAAATTTTTACTCCAAAGGCGGGAAATCAAAATTAAACAAATTAAAAAATAAGTAGTTGTGATTATCCCATTAAAATACAACAACCGAAAAGATAATAAATCTGATGTAATATTACCACCAAGAGATAGAGTACTATAAGCGATTATCCAAGCCATACCCAATCGCAGAGAAATACGGCTAGTTTTTTTTTGCTCTTGATCAAGATTTTGAGAAAAATATCTCAAGTTAATTAAAGACCAAATTGGTCCTAATAAAGGCATGAGATAGAGAGATAATTGGAATTTATCGAGATTTTGTTGTCTATCTTGAGGCATACCATCAGAAAAAATATCGGTAAAACTTCAGTTTATCAGTTACACTCTCAAAAAAGGCAGATTTTGTTATTTATCCTTACATTAAATTAACTGAGGTTACCCAAAGGAAAATATTTGACATTGAAAACTTTTTTGCCAGATTAAAACAATTAACAAAATATAAATCAAAATATGAGATGTTACGTTGCCTTGTTTGATAGTAATTACTTGACTCGTGGATTAGTAATGTATAGGTCTTTATTACGAAATGAAAAGAACTTTCATCTTTGGGTTATTTGTTTTGATAACTTAATGTATGAAATTTTAACAAAAATGAATCTGGAAAAAGTGACTTTAGTTCTTCTAAATGAAATTGAGGATGAAAGACTTTTAGCATTCAAATCCAGTCGCCCTAGAATAGAATACTTTTTTACTTGCGCACCTGCTTCTATTTTATACATTTTTAACAATTTTCCAGAGGTTGAAACTGTTACTTATTTAGATGCTGATTTAATGTTTTTTTCGCCCCTTGAACCTATTTTTAAAGAAAATTCAAACGCCTCAATTTTGTTAACCGAACATCGTTTTTTATCATGGTTTCATGAACCAGAGCAGAAATATGGTCGCTTTAATGTACAGTTTATGATGTTTCGTCGTAATGATTCAGGGTTAACCGCTCTTAATTGGTGGTTTGAAAAGTGTCTTGAGTTACGTTATGAGTCAGAAGAAGATAATTATGGAGATCAAAAGTGTCTTGATGATTGGCAACAACGTTTTGATGGAGTTCATGTAGTGCAAAGTTTAGGGGCTGGATTAGCTCCTTGGAATGTTTCGCAATATTCCCTAGAACAACAAGAAGATCAAATTTTTGTCGAAACAGAAGCACTAATTTTTTATCATTATTCAGGTTTCAGAATTTATGGTGATAAATGGGCTTACTTAACTCCATATTGTCCTCTTAGAATTAGCAAAAATATCAAAAACTTTATTTATAAGCCCTATTTTAAAGAAATAAAAAAAGCCTATCAAGACATTAAAAAAATAGATAACAACTTTGACAAAGGAATTGACAATCTTTTTTTCCCTCTAAAATCTTCAGACAATTGGCTCTACCGATTCATGTTATTTTTAAAAGAGATATATAAAGGAAGGTATTATTTATACTCAATAAGAGAATAATTTGAGCTTTGAAATAGGGTGCTTATACAAGGGACAAAAGCCACAATAATTAACTTAAAATTATTTAGAATTGATCCTTATGTTCCTGATGACAAGTTTTTTCTAGTTTATCTAATAAGTATTAATATTCTAAGTCAAGTTCTTATTCTTATGGAAATCAACCAATTTTATCAAAGTAAAAAAATAGTTATTACTGGTGGTTTAGGCTTTATTGGTAGTAATCTTGCTATTCGTTTAGTAAAATTAGGTGCTGATGTTACTTTAGTAGATTCTATGATTCCTGATTACGGGGGGAATTTGTTTAATATCGAACCCATCAAAGATCAAGTAAAAATCAACTTTTCTGATGTAAGAGAGCCTTATAGTCTGGAATACTTAATCAAAAATCAAGATTATCTATTTAATTTAGCAGGTCAAGTAAGCCATATTGATAGTATGAACGATCCCCTAACGGATCTTGATATTAATACAAAAGCTCAGGTATTTATCTTAGAAGCCTGTCGCAAATTTAATCCAACTATTAGGGTAATTTTTGCTAGTACTCGCCAACTTTACGGAAAACCTCAATATTTACCTGTAGATGAACGTCATCCGTTATATCCCACCGATGTTAATGGCATTAATAATATGGCGGGTGAATGGTATCATACTCTTTACCATAATATCTATGATCTGAATACTGTTTCTTTACGTCTCACTAATACTTATGGACCTAGACAACTTCTAAAACACGATCAACAAGGTTTTATTGGGGTGTTTGTCAGAGGAATTATTCAAGGTGAGAAAATTAGAATTTTTGGTGATGGGCAACAAATTCGAGATATGAATTATGTAGATGATGTGGTAGAGGCTTTATTAAGGGCAGGTGCTAAACAAGAATGTTTCGGACAAGTCTATAATTTAGGTGGTTCAGAACCAATTAATTTGTTAAATTTAGTCAAATTATTGATCGAGTTGAATGGTAGTGGTGAATATTAAGTAATACCTTTTCCTCCAGAAAAAAAACGCATTGATATAGGAGATTATTACGGTGATTATCACAAATTTTGGCAAATGACGGGTTGGCAACCAGAAATATCTCTTCGTGAAGGTTTTGCAAAAATGTTGGCTTATTACAAAGAAAATTTATCTTTGTATTTAAGCTAGATGTAAAAATATTTATGAGCTAAAAAATGCAAATTCCTTTTGGTAATTTAAAAAGACAATATCAAAATCTTAAAAAATCTATTGATACTGCTACTCAAAATGTTTATGATAGTGGTTGGTTTATTTTAGGTAAAAAAGTTCAAGAATTTGAAACTAATTTTGCTAATTATTGTGGAGCTAATTTTGCGACCGCAGTGGTTTCTGGTACTGAAGCATTACATTTATCTTTAATTGCTTGTGGAATAAATACAGGAGATGAAGTCATTACGGTATCTAATACCTGTGTACCCACTTTATCGGCGGTGACTTTTGCAGGAGGCTGTCCTATTTTTGTTGATATTAATGAATATACTTACACTATTGATCCTAGTTTAATTGAAAGCAGAATTACTGACAAAACTAAGGCTATTATTCCTGTTCATTTATATGGTCAATGTGCTGATATGAAACCAATTCTTGACATTGCACAGAAACATAATTTATTTGTCATAGAAGATTGCGCTCAAGCAGTAGGAGCAAAATATCAAGATAAAATGGCAGGTACAATGGGTAATGTGGGAGCTTTTAGTTTTTATCCCAGTAAAAATCTAGGTGCTTTTGGTGATGGTGGTTTAATTTTAACCAATGACTCGAAATTAGCCGAAACCGTAGCAAAGTTGCGTAATTATGGTCAAGAAAAGCGTTATTATCACAGTATAAAGGGTTTTAATAGTCGTTTAGATGAACTTCAAGCCGCTATTCTCAATGTTAAGTTACCTTTACTTAATAGTTGGAATGAAAAAAGAAGAGCGATCGCCAAACGTTATACAGAAGTTTTTTCACCTTTAGGTATAATTTGTCCCACAGAAGCATTAAATTGTTATCATAACTATCATTTATATGTGATCAGAGTTAAAAACCCCTCACGATTTCAAGAATTATTAAAAGAAAAAGGAATAGACACCATTATTCATTATCCAATTCCCGTACATTTACAAGAATCTTATGTGGAATGTCGTCATCAAAGTTCTTATTTACCAATTACAGAAAAATTAGCCCAAGAAATCGTCAGTTTACCTTTATATCCTGAACTCACAGAGCTAGAAATTGAGTATATTATCAAAACAGTTACTGATATTTATCCACAATTAAGTTAAACAAGATGAAAAGTATTTTGGAAGATTTGACTCCTCCTTTTCTTTGGCGTACTGCAAAACGAATAGTTAGCATTTTAGAAAAACCAGAATGGCAATATATTCCAGAAGGTTGGGAAGCACAAAAAAAAGACTCGAATATCAAAGGATGGAATGTAGAATCAGTTTTAGAAGCTTATCAAAAAACATGGGCTGGGTTTGTGGAAAATATTGAGGGAACTTTACCTTTAGCAATTTCTCCTGAATGGTATTCTCGTAAACGAGATAATTTAATTTTTCACAATATGATCATGACTTATGGTTATGTGTTAAGTTTTTCTAGTAGAAATAAATCATCTATTTCCATGTTAGATTGGGGAGGAGGCATAGGTCATTATTATCTATTCAGTAAAAAATTATGTCCTGATTTACAAATAAATTATCACTGTAAAGATTTACCAATTTTAGCGAAATATGGTCAAACTTTATTTCCAGAAGCCCATTTTTATAGTGATGAAAGTTGTTTAAATCAAAAGTATGATTTCATTCTCGCTAGTGGTTCTCTACATTTTTCAGAAGATTGGCAATCAACCCTAAAAGCATTAGCGGAAGTAACACAAGAGCATTTATTCATTACTCGACTACCGATAGTTTATCAAGTTTCTTCCTATGCTATGATTCAACGTGCTTATAAATATGGCTATGATACTGAATATTTAGGTTGGTGTCTGAATAAAGATGAATTTATTAGATGTGCCACTAATTGTGGATTAAAATTAATTCAAGAATTTTATAACGGTGAAAACCCTGATATTCTCAATGCTCCAGAATCTTGTCAATATATGGGTTTTTTATTCAAAAAAATCGTTTAATCTAAACTACTTTCTGTAATCTTACGAATCACTTTAGCTGGATTTCCTGCGACAATTGTCATCTCAGGAACATCTTTTGTTACGACAGAACCTGCACCAACTATTGATCCTTTTCCAATGGTAACTCCTTTGAGAATTAATGAATGAGCCCCAATCCAAACACCATCACAAATAGTTACTGGAGCATTCCCAACATTTTTTAGATCTGGAAATACATGGATACCTTTTGAACTTGTAATAGAATCTTGAAAACGTTGTTTTGGGGAAATAGGATGACTATCACTATCCATAATCAAAACATTATCAGCAATAATACATCCTTTGCCAATGTATATTTTTACAGCGCAAAAAATTATTGCTTTCATAATTAGAGTATAATCATCAATAACTAATTTACCTGTTGGATCAACCTCTAAAAGACCTCCTAGATGTACTCCATAACCTAATCTCAGAGATTCTGGATTATTTGCGAAATTTTTAACTTCTGCATTTCGAGAAAATGAACATCTTTCTCCTTTGACTAAACAAAAATTATAACTTCTAATGGAAGGATATTCTTTTTCAAATATATCGATAACTTTGTTAATTAAAGGAAATATTAGTTTTTTGATTAATGATTTCATTTCTATTTCTTAGAGCAATAATAATAAAGCATCACAAATATAATTAATTTCTAACTGCGATAAAGTGGGATGAATGGGTAGCTGAAAGTTATGGGCGATCGCATATTCTGTATTTGGTAGGGGGGGAATTATGGCAATGTTTGTTTTTTGGTAACAAGGTTCTAAATGAGCCGCCATAACCCCTCGTCGAGTAGGAATTCCTTGAGAATGTAAGGCCGTCATCACTTCTAACGGTGTAATTTTTGCATGAGAAGATAAGGATACCATATAAGATTGCCAATTACCGAGACAATTTTTTGGTTCTTGGGGTAACACTAATTGAAAACAATCATTCAGTCGCTTTTGATAAAGTTCAGCAACCTGACGGCGCAAACGTAACATTTCCGATAATCTTCCCATCTGTACCACAGCGATGGCCGCTTGAATATCAGTAAGTCTAGTATTGTAACCAATTACAGGATAAGATTCTACTACTGGTTTATCGGCATGATGACGTTGAAAATCGTTTAAATCCATGCCTTGATGACGTAATAAACGAAGTTTGTCAGCTAACTTTCGATCATTGGTAAGAATCATTCCTCCCTCCCCACAAGTTACTAATTTACGAGCATGGAGGCTAAATATAGCAACTTCAGTATCTTTCCCTACAGGGCGATATTTATATTGACTACCAATAGCACAAGCGGCATCTTGAAGAACGTGTAAATTATGACAAGTAGCTAAATCGTTAATGGCATCAATATCACAAGGCATACCTAATTGATCTACTGGAATAATAGCACGAGTTCGAGGAGTAATTAAACGGGCAACATGATTAACATCTAAATTATGGGTTTGAAGATCAATATCGCAAAAAACGGGAGTAGCACCTACATGACGCACCACATTTGCAGTAGCAATAAAAGAGTAAGAAGGAACAATTACCTCATCTCCTTCTCCAATTCCCCAAGCCTGAAGTACTAAAAAAGCACCAGCAGTCCAAGATGAAACACCAACAGCGTAACGAGTCCCAACAACTTGAGCAAATAATTCTTCTAATTCTTTTAATCTAGGGCCTCCCACAATCCAACCACTAGAAATTGTTTTGGTGGCGGCTTCTTCTTCTTCCCTAAATAAATAGGGTTTGCTAAAACTAATTTGAGAAGACATTATTTAATGACTATTTTGACAATTTAATTATAAATATTACTTAATTAATTGTATAATTATTTGATTGATCATTAGTTCAAAAAAACTAAAATGCCCATAGCCGAAAATGTACAACTTGGTGAAAACGTTACAATTTTCCATCCTCAATTAGTTAATCTTTATGGCTGTAAGATTGGTAGTAATACTAAAATTGGTACTTTTGTGGAAGTTCAGAAAAACGTTACTATCGGAGAAAGGGCAAAAATATCTTCCCATTCTTTTATTTGTGAAGGTGTTATCCTTGAGGATGAAGTGATGATTGGTCATGGGGTAATGTTTACAAATGATTTATACCCTAGTGCTACAAATTCTGATGGTAGTTTAAAAACAGATCACGATTGGGAAACCCTCCCTACTTTAGTTAAACGTCGTGCCTCCATTGGTAGTAACGCTACGATTTTACCAAAAATTACCATTGGGGAAAATGCTTTAGTAGGGGCAGGAGCAGTTGTTACTCAAGATGTTCCCGATTATGCGATCGTAGCAGGTGTTCCAGCAAAGATTATTGGTGATATACGAGAGCGTAAATGAGTTTAATTAATGTAGGTGTTATTGGCTATGGTTATTGGGGACCGAATTTAGTCAGAAATTTTATCGCATTATCTGATACAGAAGTTCTCGCTGTCAGTGATTGTCGCATTGAATGTTTAAATCAAGTTTTAGCTCATTACCCTTATATTTCAGTAACAACTAAGTTTGAAGACTTACTGCAAAATTCCAAAATTGATGCCATTGTCATCGCCACACCAGCTTCAACTCACTTCTCCCTAGCTTTAGCAGCATTACAAGCGGGTAAACACGTCTTAGTCTCAAAACCCCTTGCTTCCTCCTCACATCAGGCTTTTCAATTGATAGAAGAAGCTGATCGCCGAAATCTTGTTTTGATGGTAGATCATACTTTTATTTACAGTGGTGCTGTATGTAAAATTCGAGAATTGATCAACAATAAAAAACTAGGTAATATTCACTATTATGATTCAGTTAGGATTAATCTAGGATTATTTCAACCAGATGTTAATGTCATTTGGGATTTAGCAGTTCATGATTTAGCAATCATAAATTATGTTTTACCATATCAACCTGTAGCTGTTTCTTTATTAGGTATGAGTCATACTTCTTCTTCCCATGAAAATATTGCTTATTTAACTTTGCTATTCGATACAAACTTAATCGCTCATATTCACGTTAATTGGTTAGCACCAATGAAAATTCGGCGTACCCTGATTTGTGGCGATGAAAAAATGATCGTTTATGATGATTTAGAAACTAGCTCAAAAGTCAAAATTTATGATCAAGGGATTATCTTAACAAATAAGACAGACAACACAGATAAAATGGTAGTAGATTATCGACGGGGAGATGTATTTTCACCAAAATTAGATCTTACCGAACCTTTATATTTAGAAATACAACACTTTATTGATTGTATCAAAAATAATAAAATGCCGATAACTAATGCTAAAACTGGATTACAAGTCATTTCCATACTAGAAGGGGCTAACCAATCTATTCGAGAAGAAGGTAAACTAATCAAACTTAAAGAATCAAAGATGGGATGAAAAATCAACGAGTTTTAATTACTGGAGGAGCTGGTTTAGTCGGTTCTCATATTGCTGATTTGTTAGTAAAAGAGGAAGTCGCAGAAATAATTATTTTAGATGACTTTACCCGTGGGCGAAAAGAAAACATAGCTCATGCTCTGGCTTATGGAAATATTACTGTAGTTGATGGAGATATTCGAGATCTAAAATTATTATCGAAAGTAATGTCAGGAATTGACTTCGTTTTTCACCAAGCCGCTATTCGTATTACTCAATGTGCCCAAGAACCACGTCTGGCATTAGAAGTTTTAGTGGATGGAACATTTAATGTCTTGGAAACTGCGGTAAAAACAGGTGTAAAAAAAGTGATCGCGGCTTCGTCAGCTTCTGTGTATGGAATGGCTGATCAATTTCCTACCTCAGAACAACATCATCCTTACAATAACGAAACTCTTTACGGTACAGCTAAAACATTTAATGAAGGATTACTCAAAAGTTTTTATCAAATGTATGATCTCGACTATATCGCTTTACGTTATTTTAATATATACGGTCCTCGTATGGACATATATGGTGTTTATACTGAAGTTCTCATTCGTTGGATGGAACGCATTGCTAGAGGTGAACCACCGTTAATTTTGGGAGATGGAAAACAAACTATGGATTTTGTCTATATTGAAGATATTGCTAGAGCAAATATTTTAGCCGCTCAATCTCTTGTTACAGATGAGGTTTTTAATATAGCTAGTGGTATAGAAATCAGTCTCAATGATCTAGCTCAAACTTTATTAACAGTAATGGGATCAACTTTAACACCAGAATATGCTCCTCCAAGAAAGATAAATTCTGTTCAACGTCGTCTTGCTGATACCACAAAAGCAAAAGAAATTTTAAATTTTAAAGCATCTATATCTCTTGAAGAAGGATTAAATTATCTTGTTAAATGGTGGCAAAAAGAACGACTCTTGACAATTAATAATTAACTATTGTTTGTTACCTTTCTTTCGTAAACATAAAAGTAATTTTGCCTGATAACTTATGAATGATTATTTTCTCACTATTGATGTTGACTGGGCGGCGGATTGGATGATTGATTATGTAGCCGATCGCCTTATTGAAAAAAATGTTAAAGCTACATGGTTTATTACCCATGATTCCCCTATACTCAATAAACTAAAAGCACATTCAGAATTATTTGAACTTGGCATACATCCAAATTGCTTACCAGAAAGCACTCAAGGGAATACTGAGGATGAAGTACTACAATTTATGAAGAAATTAGTACCTTCTGCTACTACCATGAGAACTCATGCCCTTTATCAACATACACGTTTTTTAAGAAAAGCCGCCTTAGAGTATGATATTTCTCTTGATACTTCATTATTGTTACCACGAGTGCCAAATTTATCACCTTTTTGTCTAAAGTGGAAAGAAGCAAACCTATGGCGCATTCCTTACTTTTTAGAAGATGATATGGAAATGTTTGAAGAAAACCCGATCTGGAGTTGGTGTGATTTAAGGATTCATGTACCGGGGGTAAAAATTTTTGACTTTCATCCTGCTTATATCGCTTTAAATAATGTTAATTTTGATGTCTATGAGAATTTAAAACCTTTAAAACCTTTACCTCAATGGACAATTGATTTTGTCACTCCTTATATTAGAGAAGGTATTGGTCCTAAAACTTTATTTCTGGAGATGGTACATTATTTAGCTGAAAATGGCGGAGGAAAATGGATGAAGGAGATTCTCATTAAATAATTATAGCTAGTCTAAAAATAGAAAATAATTTTATATAATTCCTAGTTGAGTGGCGTAGTTTAAATTAATTATGAATCTGCGGGAAAAAACGATTCAAGGTGTATTTTGGTCTGCTATTCAAAATTGGGGTAGTCAAGGAATCTCTTTGGTTATTTTTCTGATTCTAGCTCGTTTATTAGCCCCACAGGCTTGGGGATTAATTGCTATGGCTAATCTTATCATTGATTTTCTGCAACTTTTCTTAAGTGAGAACTTTCGACAAACATTGATTCAAAAACAAACAATTAACGTAAAGGAAATTAATACAGTTTTTTGGACGCAAATTTTTCTTGGTTTTCTGTTTACTTTTATTATTTTCATTTCGGCGGGAATAATAGCCACTTTTTTTCGACAGCCACAGTTAAAACTAATTTTACAAATTTTTTCTTTTCTTTTTATAATTAGTGCTTTTAGCCAAACTCAAATAGCTTTATTACATCGTGAATTTGCTTTTAAAACTTTAGCATTGAGAAGTTTATTGGCAATTATTCTCTCTGGAATAGTGGGAATTATCTGTGCTTTCACCAATTATGGGCTATGGAGTCTTGTGGCACAACAACTAACCTATGAAATAGTAGCATTAATAGTGTTATGGAAATCTAGTGACTGGCAACCACAATGGCAATTCTCTTTTAACTATTTATGTAAAATATTATCTTTTAGTAGTAAAGTTTTAGGTTATGAATTAATCGATTTTTTCAATCAACGCACAGATCAATTATTAATCGGTTATTTTTTAGGAGAAGTTGCTTTAGGTTCTTATGCGATCGCTCATCGTATATTACAAGTCATGACTCAATTATTAATCGGTAGTTTAAATAATGTAACATTTTCAATATTTTCTCATTTACAAGAAGATAAAGAGAGCTTTATTAATGCTTTTTATCGTGCAACTCAATTCACTTGCTTAATGGCTTTACCAGCTTTTTGTGCCACCATAATATTAAGCGAAGAATTAATTATTACTTTATTTACTGAAAAATGGTTAAATGCAATTCCTATTCTTAAAATACTTGGTTTTACAGGAATTTTAAGAAGTATTAGTTTTGTTCAAGCTACAGCTTTAGTGGCTATGGGTAAGCCTTCTTATCAATTAAAAATTAGCTTAATTAATACCATTTTAAATATCATGTTGTGTGTAATTGCTTTGCATTGGGGTGTTATGGCTGTTGCTTTAGCCTATGTAATCAGTGATTATCTAGTTTTTCCTCTGTCTCAATGGTTATTAAGGAAATTAATTTCATTTTCATGGAAAGAGTATTTATGGCAATTTATTCCTTCACTTATTTGTACAGTAATTATGGCATTGATGATCTTACTTTGTAAAAATATATTACTTGATGACTTTAACTATCAAATAATATTAGTTATATCTTCTGTAGTCGGTGTTGTAACTTATAGTTTAGGATTATTAATTTTATTTCCTCTATTATCGTCTTCTTTATTAAAGATGGTAAAAGAGCTTTAGTACTTACGCACATACTCTAAGCATAAAACTATAGACATCTCACTAACGACATAAATAGTCTTAAAATTTTTTCAAAATAATTGATCTGCTTAACGTTAGTAAATTAAAACCTTTTTATCGCTCTAGCCATTTCCCTTTGATCTTCCCGACGTTTAACGGTTTCTCGTTTATCATGAAGTTTTTTACCCTTGCCGACTCCTAAACTCACTTTGATCCATTCACCCTTAAGATACATTTTTAGGGGAATTAAAGTAAAGCCTTTTTGTTCTAATAAACCGATTAACTTATTAATTTCCTTTTTATGTAACAATAACTTCCGATTGCGACGAGGTTCATGATTAAAATATTGTCCACAGGTTTCAAAAGGAGAAATATGTACATTACTTAACCACGCTTCTCCATGACGAATTAAAGCATAACCATCTCTTAAATTAACTCTACCCATACGAATGGATTTAACTTCTGTGCCTGTTAATTCTAATCCAGCCTCATAGGTTTCTAAAATTTCGTATAAATATCTAGCTTGACGATTATCACTAATAATTTTTACGGAGGGTTTTTCTGTCATAAGAGGGTATAAGTTAATTCACAATTGTTCTATGTTAACAATTTTACTAAAACCTTAGCAATTCCATTAATAACTGTGTGTGTGAACTTAAACCTTTTATAATGAGAATAAAACTTAGAATTATTAATTAATAATGATTAAAACCTATAAAGTCACTATTCATAATCGCCAAAAAAATACAACCGAAACCGTTATCGTACCTGAAAATGAATATATTTTAAAAACAGCAGAAACACAAGAAGTTGAGCCTCCTTTTTCTTGTCGTAATGGCGCTTGTACTTCCTGTGCCGTGAGAGTCATTCAAGGCGATATTTATCAGCCTGAAGCTATGGGTTTATCTCTAGATCTACAAAAAAAAGGTTATGCTTTACTATGTGTATCTTATCCTCGTTCAGATTTAGTGGTAGAAACTCAAGACGAAGACGAAGTTTATGAATTACAATTTGGGCGTTATTTCGGGAAAGGAAAAGTGCGCTTTGGTTTCCCCATAGAAGAAGATTAGTAATTAAATTATTTTATTAAAAATAGCTTAGGAAAAATTCAAAATTTTGGATGAAAGTTTTAAATGAATTATCCTCTTACTAATAAATTTTTTATTCTCCTTATTTCCCTATGTTTATTAATAGTTGGTTGTCAAAGTAATCCTGAAATAACAAGAGTTGAAGCAAACATAAGAAGAGTTATTAGCGCTCAAACCATCGAAGTAATTATTAATAACCAGACTTATCAATTTAGATTAATGGGTTTAAATACTCCTAATCGTCAACAACAACCTTGGGGAAAAGAAGCCAAAGAAGTTTTAGTCAATTTACTAACTTTAGAGGGTAAAAATTCTCTTAATTCCACTACTGTTATTTTAGAAACTAATTTAGAAACTAAAGATAAATTTAATCGTTTAAATGGTTATATTTGGTACAACAATCAATTAATTAATCAAAAATTACTCGAACAAGGCTATGGATTAGTTAATCTAACCTATACTGACGGGAAATATGATCAACAATTATTACAGGCACAAAGTTACGCTCGTATTATGGAGAAAGGAATTTGGAATCCCCAAAAACCTTTAAGAGAAATTAACTATTAGACTACGAAAAAAAATATAATGAGTAACCTACCAACAGAACAAATATCAAAACTTCTTGACATTGCTATTCTTGCCGCTAGAGCTGGAGGAGTAGTCTTAGATAGTTATTGGGGTAAACAACTTAAGATCAGAGAAAAAGGTAGAGCAGGAGATTTAATTACAGAAGTAGATCAAAAAGCCGAAGAAGAAATCTTAAAAGTTATTAAACGTCATTATCCAGATCATGCTATTCTAGCTGAAGAATCAGGAATTATGGGAACGCCTGATAATCAATATTTATGGGTAATTGATCCTCTTGATGGTACAACTAATTATGCTCATAGTTATCCTCAAGCGGCGCTTTCTGTGGGGTTAATCGTCTCAGGAATACCTACAGTTGGGGTAGTTTATAACCCCATGTTAAAGGAATTATGGAGCGCAGCCCAAGGATTAGGCGCTACTCTCAATAATATTCCCATTCAGGTTTCTACTACCGATAAATTAGGAAATAGTCTTTTAGTGACAGGTTTTGCTTATGATCGTAGAGAAACAGAGGATAATAATTATAGTGAGTTTTGCTATTTGACTCATTTAACTCAAGGAGTGAGACGAGGAGGTAGTGCCTCTCTTGATTTGTGTCATGTTGCAACAGGTCGTCTTGATGGTTATTGGGAAAGAGGTTTAAAGCCTTGGGATTTGTTAGGAGGCATTGTTATTCTGAAAGAAGCTGGAGGAAAAATATCTGCCTATGATGGTAGTGAATTTGATTTATATAGTGGTAGAATTTTAGCAACTAATGGTTACTTACACTCTGCTTTAAGTCAAGCTCTACTTAATACTCCTCATGGTGCTGATTTGTCTTTTAAATAAGAAGATGAATTTAATTATATATTTCATTATTAATGTTAATACGAAACACAACAGAAAACAGTAAATTTTTATTTTATTAATTGTTAATTGTTATAGGAGGGATTTGATGATTATTTCTGATTTAAAACATGGCTTATTCAAATATGAAGTTAAAGATTATTACGCTATTTTAGGAGTACCAATAGATGCTAGTGCGAAAGATATTCGATTACGGTATTTGAAAATTGCCTATCAACTTCACCCTGACACTAATCGAGCGCAAACACAAGAAGAAAAACAAAGGGCTAGTGATATTCTTTCAAAAGTAGTTAATGCCGCCTATGAAAATTTATATAAGGAGAAATTAAGAAAAGAATGTCAGTTAATTATGTCAGAAATTGGCCGAAGATTAGCTACTGATGCTTATAAAATTACAATAGGTAGTGAAAATGCAAAAAAACTATTACAGGAAGAAAAAAATACTGACAAAACTTATCATGAAATGATCGAAAAATTTGCTACCGAACAATACCAAGACTTAAATAAGTTACACATTAAAATAGGTTTAATGAGTGAGTTAAATATGGTTTATTTAATGTCTCAAAAAGGTAAAGAAATGAGTAAAATAATGGGGGTTTCTAGTCAGCCAAAAATAGTAGCTAGTGAACCTATAATCATAGAATCAACAGGAAATATTACAACTTCTGGCGTAAATATTGATAATCCTGTGGAAAATGAAACATCTAAGAAAGCGAGTGTTTCTCGGTTAGATAAATTAATTAGTAGTGCGAAACAACACGCAGAAGATGAGAATTATGAACAAGGTATTATGGATTTACGAGAAGCAGTGAAAATTGATTCTAATAGTAGTACTGTTCATGGATTATTGGGGTCTATGTATTTAAAACAAAACAATCTTATTTACGGACGTATTCATATCAATAAAGCGATGATGCTTAACGGTAATGATCCTATTGCAAAACAAGCACAACAAGAATTAAAAAACATCGAGAAAGAGAAAAAAGCAAAATCAGAAAGTGCGTCATCGGTAAAATCCACCACGAAAGAGAATAAAACCCCTAAATCTTCGGAGAAATCTAAAGATAAAGACGGTAAAGGCAAAAAAGAAGCACCTAAAATTTTTGGAATTCCTTTGTGGTAAATAAATAAATTTTTCTGAAAATTCTCAAAAAATAAAATCATTATTCATACATAATTAAACCTTTACCTAAATTTAAACTGCCTAAGATATGGTTTATTTAGAGATTTTTATTAATGAACATATTTAGGGTTTTATGGCTAAGGTATTTATTCGTAGTTTATGTAGTGTTATTTTATTAACAGGATTTTTAACAGGTTGTGAGAATAAATCTAATTCTACGGTTAATGCACCTAGTATTGATCCTAATCAAACCGTTATGATTAAAGGTTCAGGTGCAACATTTCCTGCACCGTTATATCAATTATGGATACAAAAATATGGGGAAGGAAAAGACAAGCAAAATATTAAAATAGCTTATGATTCAGTGGGTAGCGGTAAAGGAGTTAAAAACTTTTTAGCAGAAAATGGTGATTTTGGTGCTAGTGATGCACCTTTAAATGAGGAGGAAAAAAAACAATTCCCTGAAAATAGGGGAAAAGCAGTACAAATTCCCATGACAGGAGGTTTATTGGTTTTAGCTTATAATCTTTCAAATTATGAAGGATTAGACAATATTCGCCTTTCTCGTGAGAGTTATTGCGGTATTGCTACGGGTAAAATCACAAAATGGAATGATCCTCTCATTGTTGCTGATAATCCTAATGTTAAATTACCAGATATTCCTGTAATTTTCGTACATCGTTCTGACGGTAGTGGAACTACATTTATTTTTACTAACCATGTACAAAATGCCTGTAAGGATTGGAAATCAGGGGCGGCAAAAGAGGTAGAATGGCCTACGGGTATTGGTGCACAGGGTAACGAAGGAGTTAGTACTCAAATTCAACAAACAAATGGTGCTATCGGATACATTGAGTATTCTTACTCCAAAGACAAAAAATTAAAAACTGCAACTATTCAAAATAAAGCGGGTAATTTCATTAAACCTTCTCCAGAAAGTGCCGCTAAAGCTTTTGTGGGTGTCACTGTGCCAGAAGATTTTGCTTTAGTGATACCTGATCCTGAAACCGCCGATGCTTATCCTATTGTCGGTTTAACTTGGCTACTTTTATATAGTAATTATAGTGACCCGATTAAAGCAGAAGTAATGAAAAACTTTGTGCAATGGAGTTTAATTCAAGGGGATGAAAACGCCACAACTTTAGGTTATTTACCAATTCCTGATGAGTTACAAGAAAAGGTTATTAATTCTCTTAATAGTAGTTTATAGATTTTTTTTTGATAGTGAAAAGACTTCATTTTTTTTAAGATTAACAATGAATAATTAACAATTAACAATAAAAAATACTATTTTAATTAAAATATTGTTATTAACTTATATTTAAGTAAATTTACTTAACTAAAACAAAGCTGATAGTTTTATTTATCTAACATTATTCAGAATCTTTAACTCTAATATTTATTTTTAAAATTATGTGTTTTACAATACATTGTTTTTAAACAATAAACTAAGATTATGCTATGTTTAAAGAGAAAAATTATTTCCATTCGTTAATCTATTGATTAAGATAAGGTTAAGAAAAAGAAAATAGTAAAGATGATAAAAACGTATTCTAAATATTAATATTTTATTCATGTAAATTTTAAAGTAAATTAACCAATATATGATGATTACTACTATGGTAAAAAATGAGGTTACTAAATCAAAAAAAGAAACAGTAGCAATACCTTATCAAGTTTTACAAAGTTTACTTAATAAGAAAATATCAGGGAAATTAATTATTCAAAATCCCCAAGATGAATCAATAGAATGGGTTATTTATTTAGGAAAAGGTAAAATTCATTTTGCTACAACTACCCTAGGTAAAAGAGAGCGTTTAATTTATCTTTTATCTCAATGTTTTTCTGAACATAATTTTTACATTCCTCAAGAGTTACATGATGATTATCAATTTATCCATAACCAATGGGAAAATCATCGTTTAGATTCTCGAAAAGTAAGATCAATTTTGGCTTTTATGACTCAAGAAGCGATAATTCGTTGTCTAACTTTACCAAGGGCAAAAGTCAACTTTGAGAAAGTACTTGATTTAGATCCTTTAATCTTAAATACTGATATTAAATCTCTGATTAATCCTCTTAAAAAAGATCTTAATTCTTTTAGGCAAATACGAGAAGAAATTAGTTCGCCCTTCATCCGTTTACAAGAAAAAGACTGGGAATCTGTTAAAAATTATTTAGGGGATGATTTATCAAAAATCGAGCTATTAGAATCCTTAAAACCTTATATTAATGACAGTTGTACTTTATATGAAATAGCAGCTTATTCAAAAAAATCAATTTTAGAATTAGGATTATTTTTTCAACCTTTAATTGCGCTCAATTTCTTCAATGTTAAACCTTACCAAGAGATAATCATAGAAGAAAAGCCTGTAATTGCTTGTATAGATGATAGCCATACAATCCAACGTATTGTCAAAATGACTTTAAATACAGGAGGCTTTGAAGTTATAGGTATTACAGATCCAGCTAAGGCAATGTCAATGTTTGTCAGACAAAAGCCAGATTTAATTTTGATGGATATAAATATGCCAGATATTGATGGCTATAAATTAGCTTATATGATGCGTCAATCAGCTTTACTTAAAGATATTCCCATTCTCATGTTAACGGGTAGAGATGGAGTTATGGATCGAGTTAAGGCTAAAATGGTTGGGGCTGTCGGTTATATTTGTAAACCTTTTAATCCACGAGAATTAATGCAATGTGTTCAGGATCACGTTCAAATTACCAATTGAAGTATAAACTAAATATGAAAAAAATATTAGTCGTAGATGATTCTAAATCCCAACAAATGCTTGTTAATGGTTTATTACAAAATATCGGTGCAGAAATTTTTATAGCGAATAACGGTGAATCGGCTTTGGGGTGGTTGGGAAAAAATGGGCAACCAGATTTAATTTTAATGGATATTGTTATGCCAGATATGAGTGGTTTAGATGTTTGTCGTCATATTCGTAAAGAAATGAATTATAAAACTGTGCCGATTATTTTTGTTACCACTAAAGATGAAGATTTTGATAAATTTTGGGCTTTACGTCAAGGGGGAAATGGTTATATTACTAAACCTTATAGCCCCATTGATTTAATTAATACTGTAAAAAATTATCTTTAAAAATTTAAGGTTTTTAGTGTGAAAATATAAACTAAATTTTAGTAATTATCAAAATGGATTATTTTATTGTGGAATTATCTCAACAACAAAAAATAGCAATTCCCCTTAATGAAGTTAAAGAAGTTATGAGTATTAATTATACAGATATTTGTCCCATACCCGGAGTAAAAAACTCTTTATTAGGGATTATTAGTCAAAGGGGAAGTTTATTATGGTTATTAGATTTATCTCAACTTTTACATGATTTTCAATTATTAACAAATAAATTTCATTCTTTAACTATTCTTGTTACTAAAATAGAAGAAAATTATATTGGTTTAGTAGTTAAAAAGTTAGGAGAAATTAGGCAATGTTTAGAGATAAATGATTTAACTAATTTATCTGACTTAAATATTTCAGTTAATTATTATCAAGGAGTTATTCCCGATACAAAAAATTCTATTCCTATTCTTAATTTAACCAAGATTAAAGACTATCTTACATAAAAACTTTACTTTTAAAAAGGGAAATTTATTCTATGAAATTATGGCATGATTCAGGATAATAATAGTAAAAATAATTATTAAACTAAGTTAATTTTATCTGGTATATTTGTTAATAAAAAGTTAAGATTAGGATGAGCATATTGTTGATAAAACTGCTCATAAACACTAATAATTAAGGTTTTAACTAAATCACCTTCTATAAAACTTTCTTTATAGGAAGGATAAATCATTAAAATCATTTCGGGTGCTTCTTCATCGGATAATTTAGGTAGTAAATAACGAATATTTTTCATTGTTTTTGCCCCTAATCTTTGATAAAAATTTACTCGTCTTTGTTTAACATTTTTATTCTCTCCTAATATGGGATTTTCAACTTCTAATAATAAATATTTTTCCTGCTTTTTTAATTCTATGGCTAAATATTCCATAAACTCTTTACCAATACCTTTACCTCGATAATTTTCATCAGTAGCAACATAGGCTAATAAGGTAAAATTTGTATTTATTAAAGGGCATAATATAGCCATAAAAATAACTTTTGATTTTTCACAACCAGTGAATAATTGTAATTTATCACCAGAAATATTCGCTTTTAATGTTTCTATGGTTAGTTTTTCATTATCAGGAAAAGCATCTTGATAAATATTTATAGCTTGATTAAAATTATCGTTATTAAGATCTTTTATTTGACTATATTTAATCATTTTTTATATTTTAAACAGTTTATAAGTAATTAATTTTTGAAAAAATCAGTTAAAACTATTGATTATTAATCTTAACATTTAGGAGTAATTTCTATGAATCAATTAAAGGAAGAAACCATCAATTCTAATTTCTCCGACAATATTAAAACTTTACAAAATAATGTCGAAAAAAATCCCAGTGATTTAATGGCTAAATTAAATTTAGCTACCGCTTTAGAGCAAGAAAATCATTATGATGATGCCCTTAAAGTTTATCAAACTATTATAACAGAAGATAACGAAGGAGTTTTTGCAGGTACAGCCGAAAAAGCTATTGCTTCTATTCAAATTAAATATTTAAAAAATCAAGATAATAATGATATAAAAAATAACGATAAAGTTGCTAAAAAATCTTTAAGTATTAAGCAAAAAATTGTTGATTTACCTATTGCTTATAAACAATTTGTTGCTTTATTAATATCTAGTTTAATTTCTATTTTAGGGGTAGTTATTGCTGGTAGAATTATTACTATTATTTTAGGGCGATCGCAGTTAGAAAATCAAGCGGTAGCAGAGTTAGCAGTATCAGTAATTAATTATAATTCTCGCATCAATGAAATGGAGTCTGGATTTAGAGGACAAGCAGATAATAGTGCAATTATTGAAGCGGCAAAAACCTATCAAAAAACGGGAACTATTCCTGTTAATATAAAAGATAATGTAAGAAGAATTTTGCAAAATGAAACTAATGCAAGACAGATTGAATATGCAACTTTAATTGGATTAAATAGTAAGATAATAGTTAATGCAAATAAAGATAGATCAGGACAAATTTTTACTTTAAATAACTTAGTAACAGAAGTCTTAAAATTTCCCCGCCGTTTACAAACAAATGCGATTATTCCTTGGGCAGAAATTAGTGCAGAAAAACCTCCTTTACCTACAGGAATAGACAATCAAAATGTATTAATGAATATTAGTTTTACTCCTGTAATTGATCCTACATCGAAAGAAGTTATCGCAATTTTAATGGCAGGAGAAGTAATTAATAATAAAACCTTATTTTTACGGAAAACTATCGAAGCGGTAGGAGGAGGTTATAGTGCAATTTATATGTTTAATGAGGAAAATTTTCAGCCTGTTTCCTCTATTTTACAATCATTAGATAATGAGCCAAAAACTAATATATCTTTACCAGAATTAGACTTATTAAAACAAGCACAATTAGGCACAGGTGGAGATTTAGTAACGAGAATGAACATTGAAAACCAATGGCATACAGTAGCAGTAAAAGCCTTACCAAATTATCAAGGAGAAGAAATTGCTTTCGTAATTCGTGGCACACCAGAAATAGAGTTACAACAACTTTTAAATGACAGTTTAATCTATCAAATTTTAGTAGGTGCTTTAACTTTAATTATCGCTATTATTTTAGCAATTATTTTCGGTAGGGCATTAACTAAACCTATTAAAAAATTACAACAAACAGCACAAAAAATTGGCTCAGGTGATAGAAATGTAAGAGCAAAAATTACATCCAATGATGAAGTAGGGCAATTAGCACAAACTTTCAATGATATGGCAGAAAGAATTGAAAGCTACACCGAAGCAATTGAAGATATTGCACAACAGAGAGAAAAAGAAGCACAATTTCAAAAACAACAGCGAGAAAATCTGCAAAAAAATGTAATTAACCTCTTATTAGATATTGAAGAAGCTAGTAAAGGAAATTTAGGAATACAAGCAGAAGTAGTATCAGGTGAAGTCGGGTCAATTGCCGATGCTTTTAATGCTACAATGAGAGGTTTACAAGGATTAGTTAAACAAGTTATTATCTCAGCGAATCAAGTCCATGAAACAGCTTTAGCTAACGGGCAAAGTGTCAATCATCTTGCTCAAAATTCTAACAAACAAGACCAATCCATTCAAGTGGTAGGGGTATCCATTGAAGAAATTACTCAATCTATTGAGAAAGTAAGCGAATCGGCACAAAATGCTGCTCAAATTGCTCGAAAATCTCGATTAACCGCTCAAGAAGGAGAAAGTGTTATGGATGAAACTGTAAATAGTATTTATCAAATTCGCAATACTGTAGCCGATACCTCGAAAAAAGCTAAACGCCTAGCGGATTCTTCTCAAGAAATTTCTAAAATTGTGAGTATTATCTCGAATATTTCCGAAAAAACTAACTTACTCGCTTTTAATGCTTCCATAGAAGCCGCCCGCGCGGGGGAAAATGGGCAAGGTTTTCGAGTGGTAGCTGATGAAGTCCGAAGATTAGCAGAACAAGTTACATATTCAACTCAAGAAATTGAGCAATTCGTGATGAGTATTCAAGAGGAAACTAGCGATATGATGAAGATGATGGAGGAAAGTACAACTCAGGTGGTTACAGGTACTAAATTAGTTAAAAATACTAAGGAAACTCTCCAAAAACTAGCTCAAATCAGTAATGAAATTGATTTCTTATTACAATCTATCTCAGAAAGTACCGTTAATCAAAAGTTAATTTCTCAAAAAGTAAACGAAAAAATGCAAGAAGTTGCTGTTGTTACTAAAGAAACCGCCGATGAATCTAACTCTGTTTCAGAGTCTTTGCAGGAGTTGGTAAAAGTAGCAATAGAAATGCAACAATCTGCTTCTCGCTTCCAAGTTTAATTAAATAATGAATAATAAAAAATTTATCATAAAAATTAACCTATAGACATTCTCCAAAAAAATTTAACTTTTTGTTTTCTAATTAGTGGAGAAATCTATTAATTATTAATTATTAACTATTATGTTAGATTCTATTAGTTTAGCCGCCATTGCCCAAGAAGCCCGCAACTGTTTTTTAGAAGAAGATGCACCAGAATATTTAGCTATTTTAAGGAAAGGAATTTTAGAATTAAAAGAGTTACTTAATCCAGATAATGCTCAGAAAAACTTATCAGAATTATATCAAGAATTAGGAAGAGCAGCCCATTCTATTAAAGGTGGTGCTGGTATGGCAGAAATGCCTAAAGTTAGTCAATTATCCCATAAAATTGAGGATATTTTTGAGGCTTTACAAGGAAATAAAATTACTGATTTACAAACTACTTTTGATTTATTAGATTTAGCTATTGAAGAGTTAGATAATTTAATTCTTTCAGAAGTTAATGGCACATTAAATAATGAGATTACTTCAGATTTATTAATAGTTTTAGATAATTTTATAACAAGTTTAAACTTAAATAATCCACCAGAATTAATTGATATTGGTTTACCTGATGATAGTTTTATCAAAACAGCTTTAACAGAAGATTTATCCGCTTGTATTGAAAGAGTCACAGAAATTATTAATAATCCTGATTTAGCTACAACAAAAAATATTACTAATAACTTAAATATTTTAATTCAAGAATGTCAATTATTAGGTCAAGCCTTAAACTGTAAATGGTTAGTGGAAATAGGTGACGCTATTGATATTTTAAAAGAAATAAATAAAGATAATATTCAAGAATTTTCACAATTGGCGATCGCAGAAATTGAGTATCAAAGAAAACAATTTTTAGAAGGAAATTCAGAAACTAAAATAGAATATTCAAAAACTTTTCAAAAACTGTTAAAGATAGAAGAAGTTAAAGAAATAAAACCACCAGAAAAGAAATTATTACCAATACTTAAAAATAATAGAAATTTAAGAATACCTTTAGATAAAATAACAAAACTAAGTGATATTGTCGGAGAATTATTAATTTTTTATGAAAGACTAAACTTATATGAAAATCAAATCAAAAGTGCCACATTAAAGCTAAATAAAAGGACTAAATTACTATCACCATTAAAAGAACAAATAGAATCTATTTATGATCAATTAACTATAACAGAAAACAATAAATTACCTATCAACAATAATAACAATATATCCGAGTTTGACTCTTTAGAATTTGATGAATATACCCAAGTTCATACTTCACTCCAAAGTTTAACAGAATTAATCACTCAAGTGCAAGAAGTAAGGGAAGATTTTGACTTAGTGAATCGAGAATTTCAAGAAACATTAATAGATATGCGAAAATCCCTTTATATTTTAGATACAGAATTAAGACAAGTACGTTTAGTGCCTTTTATAAATTTAGCAGGTAGTTTTATTAATCCCCTAGAAAAACTTAATAAAACTTATAATAAATCCGTAGAATTAGTTATAGAAAATAAAGAAACATTAATAGATCAAAATATTATTGAGAGTCTAAGAACACCCTTTAATCATATTATCAGAAATGCGTTTGATCATGGTATTGAAAGCCAAAAAAATCGCAAAAAATCAGGAAAATCATTAGTAGGGAAAATTAAATTAAGTACGCAACTTGATGGAAATAATATAATTGTTATTATAACCGATGACGGAGGAGGAATAGATATAAAAAAAGTTTATAAAAAAGCAATTTCTCTCGGTTTATTTTCAGCTAATACTAAATTTAATGAATTGACAAAAGAGCAAATTTTAGCAACGATTTTTTCTCCCGGTTTTTCCACAACAACAAAAGTTAATGACTTATCAGGGAGAGGAATGGGTATGGATATTGTCAAAGATGAAATTGAAAAATTAAGAGGCACAATTGAAGTTAATACAGAAATAGGAAAAGGCACAGAATTTAAACTAAAAATTCCCATGAGTTTAAATATAATCTCATTATTATTAGTAAAAATATCAACTCAAATCTTAGCAATTCCTTCAGAAAATATCTTGAGAATTATTCGTTTATCTGACTATAAAATTGAGCAGAATCAACTAACATGGGAAAACAAAAAAATTTCTGTGTATAATTTATCTCAAATATTACCTTATAATCAAAATATTTCTGTAAATATTTCCTCCCCTTCCGTAGGATTAATCATCAAAATTGCCACAGAAAAAATTATGATTGCGGTGGATGCTGTGATAGATGAAAAACCCTTAGTTACTAAAAGTTTTGATGATACTGTTGATATTCCTCCTTATTTGGGAGGTTGCACCGTATTAGGAAATGGGAAAATTATACCTATTTTAGCCCCCAATTATCTTAAACCATTATTAAATAATCAAAATACCACTAAAAATGTTAGTAATGTATTTACCCCCAGAGATACATTATCCATAATGATTATTGACGATTCCGTTACCGTTAGACGTAGTTTAAACCGTTTATTAACTCAAGTAGGATATGAAGTTACCCAATGTCGTGATGGAAAAGAAGCATGGAATACCTTACAAAATAATAACCTCAATTTGGATTTAGCAATCTGTGATTTAGAAATGCCAGAATTCGATGGTTATAAAGTACTTCAATTGATTAGAGTCTCTGAAAAATGGCAAAATTTACCCGTTATTATCCTCACTTCTAGGGATAACGATTTACACCGTCAAAAAGCCTTAGAATTAGGAGCAAATGCTTATATAACAAAACCTTTTAATGCTATTAGTATTATAGAAACCATTAAACAATTAACTTAAATTTAGACAAAAAAAGCCTCCTAGTAAATACCAAGAGACTTTCTTTATTTTGACGGAGAGGGAGGGATTCGAACCCTCGTTGAAGTTACCCCCAAACAGCATTTCCAGTGCTGCGCCTTCAACCGCTCGGCCACCTCTCCAAAGATGACACAATTACTTATTATAGCAGATGTTTTTATTTTTGACAAGGATTTGATTTTAAAAAATTAATCAACAGTAAACTGATAAAAAGAATAAAGCCTTAGTTAGTTAAAATTAACTTAAATACCTCATAATCTTGATTCTCGATTTATGTTAAATATTCCCCAAGTTATTGCTGATGAATTATCCCTTAAACTCCAAAATGTTCACAGTGCTTTAGAATTATTGACCGAAGGTGCTACAATACCCTTTATTGCCCGTTATCGTAAGGAAAAAACAGGATCATTAAACGAGATTGAATTAAGAGATATAAATGATCGCTTTATCTACTTACAAGAATTAGAAACTCGTAAACAAGTTATCTTAGATAGTATCGCTTCTCAAAATCTCCTCAGTGATAGTTTAAAAGCTCAAATTACCGCTTGTTTGCAAAAAAATGATCTTGAAGATCTCTATTTGCGATATAAGCCCAAAAGAAGAACTCGTGCCACTATGGCAAAAGAGAAAGGCTTAACTCCCTTAGCGGAATTTATCAAAAGTCTTAATCATCCTCAACAAAAATCCTTATCGGTAGAGAAAGAAGCCGAAAAATATCTTTGTGAAGCTGTAAATAGTATTGAAGAAGCGTTAAATGGTGCTAAGGACATTTTAGCGGAAGAAATAGCCGAAAAAGCTCAATTAAGGGCATATTTAAGGGAATTTATCTCAGAAAATGGTGCATTTATTTCTCACATAAAAAATGACTATCCTGAAGGTAGTACTAAGTTTGAAATGTACCGTAATTTTCAAGGCAAATTAACTAAAATTGCACCCCATAACATCCTTGCCTTATTTCGAGGAGAAGCAGAAAAAATCCTCACCGTAGATATTGATTTTGATGAGGTGATGGTAATGAATTATTTAGAGTCAAAGGTGATTAACACGAAAATTAATGAGGTAAGAGAATTTTATCGAGAAATGCTCAAAGATAGTTTTAATCGCTTACTTAAACCTGCTTTAATTAGAGATGTACGTTCTGATATTAAAGCATGGGCGGATATTGAATCAATCAAAACCTTTGAAGCCAATTTGCGAGAATTATTATTGTCTCCTCCTGCGGGTATGAAACCAACTTTAGCGATTGATCCCGGATTTCGGACAGGTTGCAAAGTAGCAGTTTTATCAGAAACAGGTCAATTTTTAGAATATCAAGCAATTTTTCCCCATACTGGTCAAGAAAAAAGAGCTATAGCTAAAGATAACATTAAAAAGCTCATTAATAAGTATAATATCGAGCTAATTGCCATTGGTAATGGTACGGCATCACGAGAAACTGACGAATTTATTACAGAAATTTTAGCTAATATCGAGAAAAAGCCCATTAAAGTTATGGTAAATGAGTCTGGCGCTTCCATTTATTCTGCTAGTGATGTGGCTATTTCCGAGTTTCCTGATTTGGATATAACTGTGAGAGGTGCTATTAGTATTGGCAGAAGGTTACAAGATCCTTTAGCAGAATTAGTAAAAATTGATCCAAAGTCCATCGGTGTGGGACAATATCAACATGATGTGGATCAAAAATTACTGAAAAAAAACTTAGAAGAAACAGTGGAAAGTTGCGTTAATTATGTTGGAGTGGACTTAAATACTGCTTCTAAAGAATTATTAATGTTTGTGTCTGGAATCAATCAAACCATAGCCAATAATATTGTTATTTATCGGAATGAAAAAGGGAAATTTAAAAACAGAAAAGAATTATTAAAAGTTAAAAAATTAGGGGCTAAAACCTTTGAATTAGCCGCAGGATTTTTACGGATTCGTGACGGCGAAAACCCTTTAGATAATACAGCAGTGCATCCTGAAAGCTATAGTATTGTTAAAAATATTTCTGCTGATTTAAAAATTCCTTTATCTAATATTACTAACATTACTGAAAATATTAAAAATATTGATTTAAAACAATATATAACCGAAAATATTGGGTTGCCTACTTTACAAGATATAACCAAAGAATTAGAAAAACCGGGTAGAGATCCTCGTGCTAAGTTTCAATATGCAACATTTAAAGAAGATATAAAAGAAATTCGAGATTTAAAAGAAGGAATGGAGTTAGAAGGAATTGTCACTAACGTGGTAAATTTTGGCGCTTTTATTGATATTGGAGTACATCAAGACGGATTAGTACATATTTCCCAATTAGCAGATAAATTTGTTAGTGATACTAATGAAATTGTTAAAGTTGGACAGGTGGTAAAAGTGCGAATTTTAGAGGTAAATGAGAAGTTAAAAAGAATCAGTTTATCTATGAAATCTTAAATATTTAAGTTCACTTTTAGTAAGTTATAGTTATGATTAATAGCTTTAACTACTACTTTTTTGTAATTACTTATAACCAATAGCCCATAAGTCAAAGTTTTTCCCTTTTGTCACCTTTACATTTACAAAACCTATTTGAACCATTTTTTCGCCTAAAGTTTTATCGGTAAAAGCAGTTTTGTGAGCCATATAATAATTTCCAATAGCTAAAGATTTTTCTAAACCATATAATATATCAATAGCACAAATAGGACCAGCAGGAGAAATGTAAAGAGGATTTTCAAGATTTCCATTGACGATATGATTAGCAACTTTTTGTATATCTGGCAGAGTAATCATTACAAAACCATTAGGTTTTAAAACCCGTTTAAATTCAGCTAAAGCAATGGGTACTTCATAGTTATATATATGTTCTAAATTATGAGAAGAATAAACCGCATCTACTCTATTATCTGGTACAGCAGTTAAATTAGTAATTGTACCAATTATATCAGGTTGAACATTAGGATCAATATCTAAGCGAATTTCTACCCATTCTTGACTACGAAATTGCTGGGGTAAAGCATCTGGATTATAACCACCACAACCGACATGAAGTAAGTTTTTTTTGTCTTCCTGATTGGTTTGATTAAGTTTAATTAATCCCCTTTGATTTATGTTTTGTATTTGCTTCTTAAAAATATTATTTCGCCATAATAAAATTACTAATTCCTGTTCTAAAATAGAGTATAATTGGCTTTCTTGATTAACGGTTAAAAGTTGATGAATTTTATCAGAATCATTAAAGGTTTTAAAATCTTCTATAGCTTCTTTAACTTCTTCTATTTCCGTTTGAGAAATAATAATAAAGGCTTCTTCTGCCAAAAAAGGTCGTATTAACATCAAATTTTGTAAGATTTTACGATAGCTTTTTTCTCCATTAATATAAAAAATACCTATTTTATCACTACTTTCTAAAGTCTGTAAATCTTGAGTAAAATTATTAATATTTCCTTCATAAAGATATACTCTATCTGCACAATTATATAAGTCTAAATTTTGGTTTAATTGTTCTAAATTAAGATTATCATCATCAATAATTCCATAGGCCATTATTTCAGGATTATCCATTAAACTAGCAATTAAAGTAACTCCTAAATTATTGGTTGTTTCACAGTAAATTTCTTTTTCTTCCAAACAAGTCACCACAGTATTTAATAATCGTAAAATATTAGGATTAATAACACTATTTAATGGTTGGGGTATCGAAATAAAGTTATCATTTTTTACTGGTTTTAATTCTTGTTCAAAATGATCATAAACTTGAGGTAATAATTCTATAAATTTTTGACTATCCATATTGTTTGTGTTAAAAATGTTAATTATTAATTGCCCATTATTATTTATTCATTATTAACCACGATTTCTTCCTCACCTTCCGCCAATGGAGGTACTAATGCAATACCTGCAATCGCATCATCAGTATCAAGTTTTTGCACCCTAACACCACTAGCATTACGAGATTGAAGAGACACAGCATTAACATCACAACGAACAATAATACCACGAGTTGTAATAATCATAAACTCATCATCACTGTTAACGATATGTAAAGCCACCAATTCTTCTTTAGGTTTACGGAAACGAATAGCTTTGACTCCAATTCCTGCACGTCTTTGTAAGCGGAATTGCGAAACGGGGACTCTTTTTCCATATCCGCTAGTTGTTACAGCTAAAGCCCAAGGAGCATTTTTACTGGTATCATTATCGAGGATTTCTTCATTGTCATCGGTGTAGATATTATCTTCCTCTTCGTTTTCTCCCGCTTCGGCAATATTTGCCACCACTTGAGACGGAATTATATCCATACTAATAATTTGATCACCTGTGCGCAATTTCATGGATTTTACCCCTTTTGCCGTGCGACTAAGAGGGCGTAATTGTTGACTATCAGCATAGAAATGAATAGCCATACCACGACGAGAACCAATAAGAATACTATCCTCTTGAGTTGCTAATCTTACCCACCGTAATTCATCATTATCAGCTAAAGAAATAGCGATTAAACCGTTACTGCGAATATTCCCAAAGGCAGAGAGGGCAGTTTTTTTGATAAACCCTTTCTTGGTAAGCATCACTAAATATTCATGATCCGTAAACTCACTTACAGGTATGATAGAAGTAATTTTCTCATCACTAGCAACAGGTAATAATTGTACAATCGGTACACCCCTTGCTGTACGAGAACTTGAAGGAATTTGATAGGCACTGAGTCCATATACAACTCCTTTATCACTAAAGAATAACACTCGATCATGATCACATCCAGTGAAGAAATGTTCAACCACATCATCATCCTTAATTTTTGCGCCAGATTTACCTCTAGTAGCTCGATTTTGAGCTTCAAAGGTATTCACAAGCATTTTTTTCAAGTAACCTTGATTCGTCAACAAAATTACTACTCTTTCATTCGCAATTAAATCAATATCCCCTAAATCCCCATCATTTTGGACAATTTCGGTACGTCTAGGAGTAGCATGGAGAGTTTTGATTTCCCCTAATTCTTCCTCAATAATGGTAAAAATTCGTTCTTTTCGAGCTAAAATATCGTTAAGGTCAATTATTTGTGTCATTAACTCTTGATGCTCTGCTTCGATTTTTTCAGCTTCCAGGGCGGTTAAACGACGTAATTGCATTTGTAGAATTGCGTCTGATTGAGTTTCCGATAGTTCAAAATCTCTAATTAATTCTTGTTTTGCTGTAGCAGTATCAGAAGCGGCTCTAATTAAGCGAATTACCGCATCCAGATTACCTAAAGCGATTAATAAACCTTGTAATAAGTGATCTCTTTCTTCGGCTTTTTTGAGTAAGTAACGAGTGCGTCTGATAATAGTTTCTACACGAAATTCGAGGAAAACTTCTAAAAACTTGCGAATTGTTAATAACTGTGGCTCATTATTCACTAAAGCCAACATATTTGCTCCAAAATTGCTTTGAATTGCCGTTTGTTTGTATAAATTATTTAAAACAACCCTAGGGTAAGCATCCCTTTTCAATTCAATTACAATACGCATTCCGTTGCGATCGCTTTCATCTCGGATGTCAGAAATACCATCAATTTTTTTGTCATTAACTAATTCAGCAATTTTTTCAATCAGTGCAGCTTTATTAGTTTGATAGGGTAACTCAGTAATAATAATCGCTTCTTTATCTTGTCTGCCTTTATTGGAGACGGTTTCAATATTGGCGACACCTCGCATGGTAATTGAACCTCTACCAGTAGTATAAGCATCTTTGATGCCTTGTCTGCCAAGTATTTGAGCCCCCGTAGGTAAATCAGGACCAGGTATGTATTGCATCAACTCTAAATCCGTAATGTCAGGATTATGAATCATCGCCACTGCACCGTCAATTAATTCCCCTAAATTATGAGGAGGAATATTCGTCGCCATACCTACAGCGATACCAGTAGCACCATTTAATAATAACTGAGGCACTCTAGCTGGTAATACAACAGGTTCTTGCTGTGAGCCATCAAAGTTATCAATAAAGTCAACAGTTTCTGCTTCAATATCTCGTAATAAGCCGTTGGTTGCTAAAGCCTGTAAACGACATTCAGTGTAACGCATGGCTGCTGGAGGATCATTGTCTATACTACCGAAGTTTCCATGGCCATTGATGAGGGGGTTACGCATAGAAAAGTCTTGTGCCATCCTTACTAAGGCATCATAGACAGCAGTATCACCATGAGGATGATATTTACCTAAAACTTCCCCTACAACCCTAGCACATTTACGGAAAGGACGATCAGGCATTAATCCTAATTCATACATAGCGTAAAGAATACGACGATGAACAGGTTTTAAGCCATCTCTTGCATCGGGTAACGCCCTACCCACAATAACGCTCATGGCGTATTCTAGGTAAGAGCGGGACATTTCGTTAGTTAAGTTTGTAGGTACTATGCGTTCTTGGATAGATGTCATAAGTATTTTTAAGCAATGATTAGTTATATACTGCGATAATTAGTTTGAGGATTGCAGCAGTTAAATTTAATGATTTTTGGTTAATTTACCGCTTTTTTTGTTAAATTGGCGAGTTTAAACTATTAAATCATGATTATTCTATTAATCATTACATTTTAGCATATTCTGACCATCATTTTAGGGTAAGAAATACCTGAATGAATCATATAATTTTTGGTGAAGATGACACTGGGAGATTAGAAGACTAGAAGAGAATTCACTTAAAATTGTAATTTTCTTTAAATTAGTTTTAAATTAACTGTTATCGATACTTAAATAAAAAAAAGGAAAATGCTAGAGAGTATTCTATGGATTATTTTATTAGGTTTTTTTGTTAGTCAAGTTTTTAGTCGTGCTAAAATTCCTGCCCTTGTAGGTTTAATTGTAGTAGGAATAATTTTAGGTCCACAAGTGAGTAATGTTTTAGCTTCTGATGTGTTTAACTCTGCTCCTAGCTTAAGAATCATCGCTGTAATGGTTATTCTGATGAAAGCAGGGTTAGGTTTAGACACAGAGAAACTTGCCCAGCAGGGTACTGTTGCTCTACGGTTAGGTTTTTTACCGGCTACATTTGAAGCGATCATCATTGCTTTTGCCGCCATGTTGATTTTAAAGTTTGATTTTCCGACAGGTTTATTATTAGGTTGCATAATTGGTGCAGAGTCTCCCGCTGTAATCGTACCTGCAATGTTACGTTTAAAAAGTTTAGGTTGGGGGGTAAATAAAGGTATTCCTGATGCGATTTTAACGGGAAGTGCATTGTCTGATGTGTTATTGTTATTAGTTTTTAGCTTATTAATGGCATTTTTAGGCAATAGCTCTGTTTCTTTCTCTTTTGCTGGTTTTAGCGTTTCTCCTGTATTCTTACTGCCTTTTCAAGTTGTTTGTCAAATTGGTTTAGGAATTTTGATGGGTTGGCTAACCGCTCATTTATTAGTTTCCCTCTTAGTTAAACAAAATTGGACTCAAAATGCTGTACAAGATACAGTTATTACGGCAGGTTTTGCTCTTTTATTAGTAGTATTAGGAGAAAAAATACCTATTTTCTCTGGTTATCTTGCGGTTATGGCATTAGGCTTTTTCTTAATTGAATTAGATGCTCCCTTAGCACGAATTTTACGATCTGGTTTTGATGGGCTTTGGGAAGTTGCTCAAATTTTTCTGTTTGTACTTTTAGGTGCAAGTATTCAGTTAAATATCTTAGGCAGTAGCTTAGTAAAAGGGTTGTTGATTTTAATAATTGGTACTTTAATTGGAAGAACTTTAGGGTGGTATTTGTCAACCTTGGGCAGTAATTGGACTTGGGAAGAACGTCTTTTTTTATTACCGGGTAATTCTGCCAAAGCAACAGTACAAGCCGCTATTGGTGCAATTCCTTTGGCTCAGGGTATTACTGGTGGTGATAGTATTTTGGCGATCGCTGTTCTCTCAATCCTCGTAACTGCACCTTTGGGCGCATGGGCAATACCTATTTTTGCACCTAAATTATTAGAAAAAGGCGAAGTTGATCCGACTAAAGTCACTTTAAATAGTCAGTTAAGGTTATTGGCGGCTATCGATAATTCACCTTTAACGGATACGGTTTTATTAAAAGTTGCAGAATTAGCCCGTCGTAGTAATTCTGAAGTAATAATTTTACACGTTATAGAACAAGATGATCCTAAAATCCTACAATATTTAGAGGCACAAACCCAAACATTCCTAGCTGATATTCGCTATCGTTTTATTACTACAGTGGGAGTTATACCAGAAGAAATTATAAAGGTTGCCGAACATTATCAGGTTGTAGAATTAATAATAGGAAAACGAGGACATAATCATTGGCAAAATGTTTTAATAAGTTCCAAATCGCAAACTATCTTAGAAATGAGTACTATTCCAGTAATTTTAGTAGAAAATAAATTAAGTTAAATCAATTTTTGTTGAAAAACTAAACCAATATAAAATTTATTCCTAAAGATATATCATCGATAATAAATAAGAGTTTCAGCAATTTTTACTAATATTAAATTATCGAATTAATATACACTTTATCATAGAAAAAAAGAGCCTTGTTAGACTCTTGATGTTTTTCTTTTTTTTTCATACCCCCAAGGGAATTCGAATCCCTGTCGCCTCCGTGAAAGGGAGGTGTCCTAGGCCTCTAGACGATGGGGGCTTAGGTGTTGGTGATGTTGTGGAGTAGAATTTCTCTCTTTCAACGCACATTTAATAATATAACTAATATTTTTATGATTGTCAACTTATTTTCTTTTTTTTCTTCGAGACAATATCAAATTACAAAAAAACACAGACAAAAATTGCTGTGCTTGATTATTTATTCAGAATTTATCTGAGGAAAAACTTTAATAGGCTAAGGTTTCTAGGGTTGATCTCAAATACTGTTTTACTTGATCATCTATATTTGTTTCTAGGGTATTTTCTTCTTGCCAACGTTGAAAACCATAGCTTTTGGCGATCGCCTGTTTTAGACTGTTCCAGATTTCTTGATCTTGACCGAGGTTAGTCGAAATAGTTGATATAGCCATAAATATTTGTGTTTTGGTGAGTGTGATTTAATTCCTGATATAAATTAAGATAACTTAATTATGACTGATACTATTGTAACTAAGATAACATAGTGATAAATTTAGGTTCATTTTTGAGTAAAAGAATCAATTTTAGCGAAATTAGCCTCAGAAATAGTGATAATAGAGTTTAAGTCGTCTTTTTGAACTAATGAGCGTCTAATTTGTCCAAGATACAGAGGAAAAGTAACGCCTTCTTGATGTAATTGAGCTCTTGCCCTAATGGTAAGTTTATCATCACCATTGGATGCTGTTCTACCATAGGAGAATAAATTAATGGAGGCTTGTTGTAAAGTAGCTTCTAATTGTGAGGGTGTTATATCTAAGGGTACAGCAATAACCGCCTGATTTGTGCCTGTATCATAAACTAAATTAAATCTAACGGCATTGGGGATGTCGGCACGACTAAATAAACCAAAACTGAGGGCAAATAAACCTACGGTTAATACTCCCATAAATCCCGTCGCACCAATCAAACGAAAACGGAAACCCCATTTAAAAATAAAGCCAAAAATCGCCAGAATAAAAAAAGCAACAGTAGTATATATTGACCACCAAGTATAACTCGCAAAATCTAAAGATAATTCCATTTTCAACAACGTAATATAAGTATTGTAATTTTACCTTAAGAAGGTGATAGAGAAAAAAATGCCCGTAATAAATAATGAAGAAATAAGAAATTATTAATCAATATTTTTATGAAAACAGGAAAAATTAAAACTATATTATTAAATGACTGATTAAACTTTTTTATCGCCAAATAGATAAGTCTAATGATTAATGAAAAAAATCATCAACCATTGACTATTTATTTTTAATAGTGAAATTTAAAGAAATTTAATGGCGCGTAAACCATAAAATAAAGTTAAGGCAATAGCGGAAAATGTAACAATAATTCCTAAATAAGCAATGATACTAGACATACTCAATACTCCTAATAAAAATTTACAATATCGTATTTTACTATATTTAGTGTCTTCTCTTTCTTGTTTAATGAAATTTAAGGACATAGCAATCTTTAAATCATTAGGGAATAATAAATGTAAAACCTGAAAGCTGACTATCTAAAGCTGATAGTTAAAACCTCCTATAGTCCGATTGCTATATTTAAGACTGATAATATTATTAAATAAAAAATACAGGTGATTTAATTACGAATAAATAAGTAGGGTATTCCCCCCTAAATAATAATAACTAAAACTTTATAATAAGTTAGATATACAAAGTATATAATTAATCTAAATCATTTGTTAAAAATAATATATTTAAGAAAGTTATTAACCTAAAAATTGTAAAATAAAGAGAATTAAGTTAATGATAATTAAAATTTAATAATTGATAAAAAATTACTATATACCTAAAATATATATTCATAATTTAGAGTTTTTTCGTTATTATTTATATTAATTATATAGAAGAAAATGCAACCAACAAATCCGCAAGAATTTACAGAAAAAGCATGGGAGGCTATTGTCAAAACTCCTGATATTGCTAAACAAAATCAACATCAACAAATCGAAAGTGAACATCTGTTAAAATCTCTTTTAGAACAAGAAGGATTAGCTGTTAATATCTTTAATAAAGCTAATGTAGCGTTGCCCCGTTTACGAGATAAAGTTGATGAGTTTATTAATAGTCAACCGAAGATAAAAAATATCAGTGAATCTGTGTATTTAGGGAAAAGTTTAGATACTCTTTTAGATAAAGCTGATAACTATAAAAAACAGTTTGAAGATGATTTTATTTCCATTGAACATATTATCTTAGGTTATGCACAAGATGATCGTTTTGGCAAAAAATTATTGCACGAATTTAACTTAGATGAAAATAAATTAAAATCAATTATTAAAGATATTAGAGGAAGTCAAAAAGTGAGTGATCAAAATCCAGAAAATAAATACGAATCTTTAACGAAATATGGACGAGATTTAACAGAATTAGCAAGGTTAGGAAAATTAGATCCTGTTATTGGTAGAGATGATGAAGTTAGACGTACTATTCAAATTCTTTCCCGTCGCACAAAAAATAATCCTGTCTTAATTGGTGAACCGGGGGTGGGTAAAACTGCTATTGTGGAAGGGTTAGCCCAACGTATTATTAATCGTGACGTACCAGAGTCATTACTCGATCGCACTCTTATTGCCTTAGATATGGGATCATTAATTGCTGGTGCAAAATATCGAGGTGAGTTTGAAGAAAGACTCAAAGCTGTATTAAAAGAAGTCACAGAATCTCAAGGGAATATTGTTCTTTTTATCGATGAAATACATACGGTTGTTGGAGCTGGGGCTACTCAAGGGGCAATGGACGCAGGAAACCTCTTAAAACCTATGTTAGCACGGGGAGAATTGCGTTGTATTGGAGCAACTACCCTTGATGAATACCGCAAGTATATTGAAAAAGATGCCGCCTTAGAAAGACGTTTTCAGTCCGTTTTCGTGGGTGAACCTAATGTTATCGATACTATCTCAATTTTGCGCGGTTTAAAAGAGCGTTATGAAGTCCATCACGGGGTGAAAATTGCTGATACTGCTTTGGTTGCCGCCGCTATGCTTTCTAATCGTTATATTACTGATCGATTTTTACCTGATAAAGCCATTGATTTAGTGGATGAATCTGCAGCTAAATTAAAGATGGAAATAACTTCAAAACCAGAGGAATTAGATGAGGTTGATCGTAAAATTTTACAGTTAGAAATGGAGCGTTTATCTCTAAAAAAAGAGGAAGATCAAGCATCTGTTGAAAGACGAGAAAAATTAGAGCAAGAATTAGCTAATTTAAAAGAGCAACAATCTTCTTTTAATGCTCAATGGCAAGGAGAAAAAGAAGCTATAGATCAAATTCGTAGTTTACGGGAATCTTTAGAAAAAATTAACGTTGAAGTGCAACAAGCCGAGCGAGATTATGACTATAATAAAGCGGCGGAATTAAAATACGGAAAATTAACCGATATTCAACGACAAATTAAAGAAAAAGAGAGATTATTAGCAGAAAAACAAACCAGCGGAAAATCACTTTTAAGAGAAGAAGTTGAAGAGTCGGATATTGCCGAAATCATCTCAAAATGGAGTGGTATTCCTATTAGTAAATTAGTAGAATCTGAGAAAGTCAAACTTTTACACCTTGAAGATCAACTTCATGACCAAGTAATCGGGCAAAATGAGGCAGTTATCGCCGTTTCTGACGCGATTCAGCGTTCTCGTGCTGGTTTAGCCGATCCTAATCGCCCTACCGCTAGTTTTATCTTTCTAGGGCCGACAGGGGTAGGTAAAACCGAACTGGCTAAAGCCTTAGCTGGTATTCTCTTTGACACTGAGGAGGCGATCGTCCGCATAGATATGTCAGAATACATGGAAAAACATACCGTCTCCCGTTTAATGGGTGCGCCTCCGGGATACGTTGGCTATGAAGAAGGAGGGCAACTCACCGAAGCCATACGCAGAAGACCTTATTCTGTGGTATTATTTGACGAGATCGAAAAAGCACACCCTGACGTGTTTAACGTGATGTTGCAAATCTTGGATGATGGACGCTTGACGGATTCCCAAGGGCGTACCGTTGATTTTACCAATACTATCATCATCATGACCAGTAATATCGGTTCGCAGTATATCCTTGATTTAGCAGGGGATAACTCGAAATATGAGGAGATGCGTAGTCGAGTTATGGAAGCCATGCGCGGTAGTTTTCGCCCTGAATTTTTAAACCGTATTGATGAAATAATCATCTTCCATAGCCTTGAAAAATCAGAATTGAGAAATATTGTCAAAATTCAAGTTAAACGCTTAGAATCAAGGTTAAATGAGCAGAAAATGACCTTAAAAATGTCCGATCCAGCCCTCGATTTTCTCGCAGAAATTGGCTATGATCCAGTATATGGTGCAAGACCTTTGAAACGTGCTATACAACGCTACTTAGAAACGGCGATCGCCAAAGCAATTTTAAAAGGCGAATTTAAGGAAGGAGACACAATTTTTGTGGATATCGAAGACGAAAGATTAAGCCTAAAAAAAGTCTAACTGTAGGGTGGGTAATGCCCACCTTTTTAATTTTAATTATTCAAAAAAATTAACTTGATAATATTATCTGCTAAAGGCTCATCAAAATCACTCGGAGTAATAAATTCTCCTTGACACAATCTATAGGGACGCAATTCTTAAATATCATTATTTTTACGATTTTTAATAAACATAAAAAAGTCTAATAATTCTTCGATTAGAAACTCATCTGACGATTCTTCAATTTCTTGAATTAAGATTTTTTTATAATTCATATTATTAATTTTTATTCATTAAAATCATACTTTAAATTTTAGTTCATTTTCGATCGTAAAGTAGCTTGATCGAACTCTTATAAATCATAATAAATAAATTATAATTATAATCAGAAATAACTAAACCATAAAAAGATTGATTATGAGTGCTGAATATACTGCTATTATCACAAAAGATGGAGATTGGTGGATTGGTTGGGTGGAGGAGATACCGGGTGCAAATGCCCAAGAAGAAACCAAAGAAGAATTACTGATCAGTTTAAAAGAAGCAGTAACAGATATTATTAAAATTCGCCGTCACCAAGCTAGAAGTGAAATGACAAATGATTATGAAGAAGTTTTATTGGCAATATGAAAAGAAGTGAGTTAATCCGTCATCTTTCTAAAAATGGTTGTGAATTATTAAGAGAAGGTTCTCGTCACTCTATCTGGCGAAATAAAAAACTTGGTAATCTGACTGCTATTCCGAGACACAATGAAATAAAGGAATTGATGGCAAGAAAAATTTGTAAAGATCTTGATATTGAATATTATTCAAAATGAAAAATTTTGCGATGGTGGGTAATGCCCACCCTACATTACATTTATTTTTTTCGCAACACCTATATCTAGGGTTGACATACCCAAAACCCATTGGAATCAAATCGTCTTCCTCTAAGCGTACCTTCCCAACAGGTATCCCATTTTACATCACCAACAGGTTTAGCTTTGCCATTTGATACTTCCCAATGATAACCTCTGTCTTTAACCACATTACCAAAATAAAAAGTTCCTTTATTAGCAATATCAGGACTAGCACATAACCAAAATCCATTGGATTGAAAATCTCTTCCTACTAATATCGTATTTTGTGGACAAGTATCCCATTTCGCTTGACCGGCACTAATTGCTTCTCCTCCTGAAAATCTATACAAAAAACCTGCATCATTACGAACTATACCTACAAATATTGTATTTTTTGGGGAATTTGTTTGAGCCTTTGTATCGGAAGTAATGCTTGTTAAGGTTGTTAAAGTCAAAGTTGTACAAGTCAATAAAGTTGCTAAATATTTTTTGTTCATAATTCAATTTTTTCTCGTTTTAATCTAAATTTAAGAATACTGCTTCAAAAACGTTATAAAACAAGCTCAAAGACTGATAAAGAAGGAAGTTTTATAAAAAATTATTACAAAAGACTTCTTTTAGCTTAAAATAACTGATAAAGACTGAAATCAACCTTGAATAATAGTTATGGATACTCAAGAACTGGTGAACTATTTAGATGAATTGCTATATGACTCTACAGGTAAGCACATCGATAGTTTACAGGTTGCTATTTTAAAGGGTGTCTTAAATGGAGAAAAATATAAAGATATTGCTGACGAATATAAGTGCAGTGCCAGTCACGCTAAAGATGAAGCCTATAAACTCTGGCGATCGCTTTCACAAACTTTCAATGAAGATATAAATAAGTCGAATTTAAAAGCTACCGTTGATAGAATAATAACGAAAAATACTGCTAAAAATAATTATGGTGTTGGTGTTATGGTAAATAATAATAAAATTGATCGAGTTAATATTTGTCGTAATTCTCATCCTAAAATAGAAGAAAATGAGGATGTAATTAGTGATGATAAAATTTTAATTGACTCAGCACAAAAGAAGATTAAAAGAGATACAATTCCTCGTTTAATGAAGTTAGGATTAAATGTTGAACAAATAGCCGAAGCGTTAGATTTACCGATTCAAGAAGTGAGAAAAATTATGTCTTAAAGTAGATGAGGTGAGAAGTTCCATGGAACTTTAATTATTTGATAGAATTAGAACTAGATCAATTAGTATTAGAAATACGGTATGAGACAAGTTTTTTTATATCGAGATGAAGATGGTTATTGGATTGCAGAATGTCCTAGTTTAAAAGGTTGCGTTTCTCAAGGGGAAACTAAAGAAATAGCTTTAAACAACATAAAAGAAGCTATTAACGGCTATATCAAAGCCTTAGAAGAAGATAACATCCTGATTCCCCTCGAAAACTTTGAAGCATTATTAGTGGCGGTATGACAAAAATTCCCAATATTTCAGGCAAAATGTGCGTTAAGGCATTAGCAAAAATTGGTTATTATCAAAAACGTCAAGAAGGAAGCCATATTATTTTAAGAAAAGATCATCCTTTTTCGCAAATTGTTGTACCTAATCATAAAAATATAGCTAAAGGCACGTTAAGAACAATTATTAAAAGTACTGATTTAACTATAGATGAATTTATTAATTTGTTATAAATAATCCGATAATAAAATTAGTAATCTACTATCTAACTGATTCGAGAATCCATTGTTGGCTATGTCCTCGGTGTTCATCAACTAGCAGTAAAGGCTCTTTATTATTCTCAGCATTTCTAAAATCGAGTACCCGACCATTAACCTTGGATTTTATTAAATATCGACCATTAGATAATTTTTCTAACGACCACAATTGACTATCTCCCCCACGATAATCTACTAAGATAAGAGGTTCTCTATTGTTCTGAGCATTACGAAAATCTAAAACTCTTTCATTAACCATTGATTGAATTATATAGTAATCACTTTGTCTCCGTTTTAATAATTGCCATTGCTGACTTTCACTAGAATGTTTATTGACTAGAATCAGGGGTTCTCTGTTATTAGAACTACTTCTAAAATCTAAAACTCGTCCATTTACAGGAGTTTGAATAATTACTGTAGCAACTACTTCATTTTGAACTTGAGGTGAAGGTGGATATCCTCCCGGAGGACAAGTCCAATCTTTTGGGTTACAGGTAATATCTCCAAATCCGCAACCAGCTATTACAGGGGCAATACTTACTGGAGAAAGTGAAATCATCCCTAGAATTGAAATGCCAAACAAAATCGAAACTTTTTTCATTGTAGCTTATTTGTATATTAATTTATTAATTACTGATTTTAGTTAAAGTTTTTAGACTAGATTTCTTTACATAATATTTATTAATTGACAACATGAAAAGTCTAATCAAGACTGATAAAGAAGGAACTTTTATAAAAAATTATTACAAAAGACTTCTTTTAGGTTAAGATAACTGATAAAAACTGAAATCAACCTTGAATAATATTTATGGATACTCAAGAACTGGTGAACTATTTAGATGAATTGCTATATGACTCTACAGGTAAGCACATCGATAGTTTACAGGTTGCTATTTTAAAAGGTATCTTAAATGGTGAAAAATATCAGGATATAGCAAAAGAGTATAAATGCAGTGCTAGTCACGCTAAAGATGAAGCCTATAAACTCTGGCGATCGCTTTCACAAACTTTCAATGAAGATATAAATAAGTCGAATTTAAAAGCTACCGTTGACAGAATAATATCAAAAAACAATAAAGGTGTTGTCGTTAATCAAAGTAAAATTAATAGGTTTAATTTTTGTCCTAATTTTCACTCTAAAATAGAAGAAAATGAGGATGTAATTAGTGATGATAAAATTTTAATTGACTCGGCACAAAAGAAGATTAAAAGAGATACAATTCCTCGTTTAATGAGGTTAGGATTAAATGTTGAACAAATACCGAAGCGTTAGATTTACCGATTCAAGAAGTGATAAAAATTATGTCTTAAATTAATGATTGAAGATTAGGACTACAGATACGGAAAAATAAATAAAATATATTAATATAATTAGATAACATAGACAGAAAATATTGTATTATGATAAGCACGATCGAGCCTAAAACCGAGCAAAAATATTACAGCGTTGACGAATATCTTGCCTTAGAGGAAACCGCTGAAGAAAAACACGAATATCATGACGGAGAAATTATCACCATGACTGGAGGTACAACTAATCACAATACCTTAGCTTTAACCATTGCTTCATTTTTCTTTACCCAACTTAGTGCCGAAGATTATCAGGTTTATATCAATGATGTGCGGTTATTCATCGAACAATATAACCGTTATACTTACCCTGATGTGATGATAGTGAAAGGAAAACCTATGTATCAGGGCAAAGGCACAACTTCAGTCAAAAATCCTTTGTTAATTGTGGAAGTGTTATCTAAGTCCACACAAAATTATGATCAAACAGATAAATTTGACGCTTATAGATCAATTCCAGATTTACAAGAATATATCGTAATTGATCAGTATCGATATTATGTCAAACAATTTGCCAAAAATCAAGAGGGAAAGTGGGTTTTAACAGATTATATAGGTAAAGAAGCCATTTTAAAATTAGAATATTTACCCTTAGAAGTTACCTTAGAAAATTTATATCAAAGAGTTAATTTTAATGTCTCTGAATAATAATAGAAGGAGATTTATTCCCAGTGCAAATAAGATTGTTATATTAGTTATTGTGCAACAGTAATGAGCAAACATTATGATTTTGAATTTTTCTTTTAAATTATTGGCGCAAGGAGGTAAACTTTTATGTCAATTTTCCCTTTATAAAACCTATCGAGTTGTGACGAATGTACCCGTTGATGTTGTTTGGCGAAAATTAATTAATTTGGCGGATATGTCATGGCATCCTCTTTTTTCTCAAACTGATTTACCTAAAGGTTTAATACCTAAACCGGGGTTAATTTTTCAAGTGGTAACTCGATTAACTCCCATTCCTATTCGAGTATTTGTGGAAAGTGTTAAACCTAGAGAATTATTAAGTATTCGTTTATTAGCTATTCCGGGCATTGAACAACGCATCACTTATCAAATAGAATCAACTTTATGCGGTAGTTATATCTCTTATTCCATCACTCTACGAGGGTGGCTATCTCCTTTAATTTGGTGGCTAATTAAACCCTATTCCATTCGAGTCGCTGATGAATTAGTAAGCGCTGCAGCTAAATTTATTTGTTAGTTAGGATTCGCCCATAGAAATTACAAGACATTAAAATCTTGATTTTTCAGTATATCTCCCTATCTCCCTGTCTCCCTATCTCCCTATCTCCCTATCTCCCTGTCTCCCTATCTCCTTTCTCCTTTCCCTAGTTAGGATTTACATTAATATTTTTTTTTACTTTCCGACTACCTTTACTCAAATAAGCGAGAAAAAAACAAGTTATTCCTGTCATACCTAACTGCCAAAAATTCGGCAAAATCGTCGCTGTTAAAATTAATAATGTCATTAAAACTATATATTGGTTTTTGATTTTCATTTTTTCCTCCACAAGATACTTAACGGGTGAAACCAATTCACCCCTATAATTTACCCATTTCCAATTAATTTATCGTCATCCCATTCTAGGCAATCCCCGATATTTTTACCGTTATGATACGCCGCTAATAATACTTCGCTAGTTTTGCCCCATGCTATACTACCATTGTAATCAAGAGCGATCGCTCCCAAATCTCGTTGATTAGTTAAAGCCTCTTGAATAGATTTTTCCATCGCTTCAGCTAAAGATAAACCATCGGTTACACGAATTACCACTTTTGCAGCTAAACATTCGTCTATAATATCTTCACCGATACCCGTACAACTTACCCCAGCTTGAGAGTTAGCATAATTACCCGCTGGCATAGCCGAATCACTTACCCTACCAATTCTTTCTAAACCTTTACCTCCTGTAGAAGTACCAACACTAATTCTACCCTGTTTGTCAAGGGCAACAACCCCGATTGTGCCTCTTTTTGCGTTATCATTATTTTCCGCTACCACTCCTGCCATTTTGCGAGTGAAATTTTCTTTTCTTTCTTCAATCCACTCATGTAATCTTAAATCTGTCAAAGGATCATATATTGGTAAATTTAATTCTCGTAATAGTTCCGCACTACCATAATCAGACAAAATACGATCTTCTTGATTTTGAAGGTTTTGAGCTAAATTAATAGGGTTTTTGACACGAGAAACGTTAATTACACCGCTAAATCTCTGTTTTTCGCCATCCATTAAAGATGCACTCATTCTTATTTGTCCATCAGATTGTAATACAGAACCTGTACCAGCATTGAAACGTGGATTATCTTCTAATAGCTGACATCCCCTAATCACGGCTTCTGTGGCACTTTTACCCTCTATAAGTAATTGATATACTTCTGTTACAATTTCATGTAAAGATTGACGTACACTTTCTAATCCACCTTTACCTTTAAGAGAACTACCAGCACCACCATGTATAATTAATTTTGGTTCAATTTGATTGGACATTTTTATGACTTAATAAGTTATCAATCTCTTATTCTACAAAGATTTGGTAGAGTAATTTACATAATAATTAATTATTTACGGAATCACTATCAATGCACACTTTATCAATTCCCACTTGGATTGTTCATGTTTCTAGTGTAATCGAATGGATAGCGGCAATTTGGTTTATATGGCGTTATGGAGAAGTTACAGGCGATCGCAGTTGGTATTGGTTAGCCTATGGAATGCTACCTGCCTTAATTAGTGCCATGTGCGCTTGTACTTGGCATTTATTCGATAACGCTGAATCATGGGAGTGGTTAGTAACAATTCAAGCCCTAACAACAGTAATAGGCAATATTACTCTATGTATCGGAGCATGGAAAATTTGGCAATCAACACAAAAGAAAATTGAAAATTAATAAATCTGTTAACTATTTGTTAGTCAATAATTTATGATATTTAAAGCATAAAATCTAAACTTATTAATTATAAAAAGGCATTAAATTTTGCCAATTATTATTAATATTTTCTTGATTATTTTGAAATTTTAATAAAGTAATTTCTAGTAAAGTTTCAGTGGTAAAAGCTAGTTTATCAGGAGCATTAATTAGCTTAAAATTATCATTAAATTTATTTTGATATTGGGTAACTAAATTTTGCCAATTTTCTTGTTTAAATAGTTGATCAGGTATGATATTTAATAACTGTTTTTCTGTAGATTGAAATTGATAAATAGCACCAAAAACTTCTTCAATATTTGGTTTCATTTCTAGGGCTAAAAATTGATTATTTAACCCTTTTTTACCGTAAAACCATGCTAAAGATTCTAAGGTAGAAATACCATAAACAGGAATATTTAACTGTTGTGCTAAAGTTTTTGCTGTCACTATGCCTATTCTTGTACTGGTAAAACTTCCCGGGCCTTTTGCTATACTAATAAAGTCTAAATCTTGCCAAGATAAAGGAGGTAAAAAATCCCTTAATTTTTCATGTAAATTGTTAGCTAAATTTCGACCTAAATCCCAAGATTGAAAACGATAATTTAATTGATTATCAACTATGGCTATTCCTAATTCTCCGCTAGTGGTATGTAAAGCTAATCCTTGTTTCATATTTTATTTTCTGATTTATTTTTATTATCATTATCTTTAGGTTGTGGTGATATTTTACTATCAGGAATGGGAGGATTTTGATTATTAATTTTTTCTGTTAACTGCTGATTTTGTTCCGTTAATTTTTGAATTTCATTTTTTAATATTTGTATTTGTAATTGAGTATCTTCTTCTAATTTTTCTTGAGTATTAACCTTTTCTGAAAGTTGATTATATAAAATTTGTTGATTATTTGTTAACTGTTCAATTTCCTTGACTAATTCATCTTTAACACCTTGTATTTTTTTATCATTTTCAGAGAATAAATTAAGAGAAATATTATTGAGGAAAAGAAAACCTATAGTCGAACCAATCAGAATTAAAATAAAACCAGTAATACCCCAAAATTGATATTTATAATTACGAGTAAAAATATCTAATTTTGCTAATAAATCTAAAGATTCTTGATCATTTGGTTGAATTTCTAAACATTGTTTTACTCTAAAATTAATTTGTTGTTCATCTTGTTTATTATGTTTTTCTTTCCATCTTCCTAAATAACAATTAATCAATAAATGTAACATTGGTAAATTAAAAGGATTAAAAGCTAAAGCCTCCTCTAATTCTGCAATAGCATCATCCCAATGACAAAGATTAGAATACCCTTGAGCTCTAATAAAATGAGCTTGGGATTGTCGTTGTGCATAAATGATTTCTTCATCACTAATACCTAATTCTGAAGCAATTTTTAATAACTCTTCATTACTAGGAATTTTTTGACCTAATTGACTTAATTCTGTGACTCTTTTTATATAATTTTCAATAGCTTGATTCGGAGTTGAGAGGTTTTTATTTTCACTCATATTTAGTTAAAATTTGATTATAAATAATAAACTTAATTTTATTAAGATTCTTGATTAATTAATAAAATTTCTTGTTGATGAGTTTCAATGGCAACTCTAATTAATAAACCTGCTAAAATTAAACTACTCATAACAGAACTACCACCGTAACTAAAGAAAGGAAAAGGCAATCCTGTTGTAGGTAAAGAGCCTGTATTTACTCCTATATTAAGTAAAGATTGCCCCACTAAAATCACCATTACTCCTACGGCAATTAGACGTTTAATAGGATGAGAACATTTTAAAACTACCAAGAAAGAAAGTGTACCATAAGCCATAACCAACAAGATTAATAATACAACCCCGACAAAGCCAAATTCTTCGGCGAAAACCGCAAAAATGAAGTCAGTATATTGAAAGGGTAAATAAAACAATTTTTGTTGAGACATTCCAAAACCAGCCCCAAATTCGCCACCAGAGCCAATAGCTAGTAAACTTTGTACTAACTGATAACCATCTCCTCTTTGATCTGCCCAAGGATCTAAAAATGATATAATTCGTTTTAGTTGATAAGGATTAAGCGCCACACTTGCCGCAGCAGTAATTAATCCCAAAAAAGCTGTGCCCAGTAATTGTATGTAAGGCAAACCTGCACCTAAAGCCATTAACCATAATGTCATACCACATAATGCAGTTGTGCTTAGATTTGGTTGTTTTAAAATACAGGCTAAAGTAAAAGCAAAAATTCCTAACCATGTACCTTTTATTACCCAAGGTTGCCTTTTCCAACTACCAAAAATAACTGCTCCTTGTAATACTAAAAAAGGTTTTAGTAGCTCTGATGGTTGAACTTGAATCGGCCCTAAAGCTATCCATCTTTCTGCACCGTTGATATTTTGCCCCAAACCTGCTACAGTACCAATAATTAAGAGGAGAATAGCTAGATAAAACCAAGGGGCATACTTTAAAATAATTTTAAAAGGTAATTGAGTAATAATTTTAAAGCAAATTAGTCCGATAATAATCCAAAATCCTTGACGCTTAAAATAAAACCAGCCATCCTTAGATTCATCTAAACCTACGGCATAGGATGCAGAAAATAGTGCGATTAAACCAATTAATAACCAAACAAAAGTCAACCACCGTAACAATCTCGCTTCTAATGACCATTGATCTAATTTTGGCTCATAGAATGGGATAAGATAAGAGAAAATATCCATAGAAAAAAAAGAATGTTATTTAAGTCAATTTTTTAGAATAACATATTAAATTCTTTTACTCAGATCTTGCACCTCGTTAAAAATTAACTGGTGAAGTTAGGGCAAAGGGCAAAGGGCAAAGGGCAAAGGGATTAAAATTGACTCAAACTATACTAAAATTGATTTTTTGACTTTTGCTTATTAAGTATTTTTGATCTGATGCAAGATCTCAGTTTTACTTTAAATATGGGCGTTAGTGCTATAAGATGATAAATCTGAGATAGTTTAACAACCATATTCGAGAATGGAAATAGAATCGTTTTCTCCTAATCTGACTACTAAAATTGAGGCTATTCTTTATTTAAAAGCACAACCTACCTCACTTAATGAACTTGTTTTATTAACTAATCATTCTACTGATGAAGTACAATCTGCGTTAATTGAGTTGATGTCTGATTATGGTTATCGTGATAGTGCTTTAGAAATATTAGAAGCTCCAAATGGTTACAGTTTACAGTTAAGGAGTTGTTATCAATCTCTGTTAGAACATCTTATCCCAGCGCAGTTAAATTCAAGTACTCTTAAAACTTTAGCCGCCATCGCCCTTAAAAGTCCAATTTTACAAAGTGATTTAATTATGGTGCGTGGAAGTAGCGCTTATCAACACGTTAACGAATTAGTAGATGATGGTTTTATCCGTAAACGTCGTCAAGAAGAAGGCAGATCATATTGGCTTGAAATAACAGACAAGTTTCATCAATATTTTGAAATTAACCAACTACCTCAGTAAAAAAAAGATTATCATATTTTAAATAGAAAAAGAGTAACGATATAAATTCCAATAGAGGAAAATAATAATGGTGTTTGATTCAAATTTTTTTTCACAAGAATCAGAAACGGCGATTAAAAATACATTGATAGAATATTTACAAAAACAACATCCAGAAACACTAGAAAGAATCGCACAATCAGCAACTCCCGAAGTAAGAGAAATTATTACCCATAATGTACATGGGTTGTTGGGAATTTTACCTTCTGAGGAATTCAATATTCAAATAGTCACCGATAGACAGAATTTAGCTAATTTATTGGCTTCAGCCATGATGACGGGTTACTTTCTTTGTCAGATGGAAAAAAGAAAAGACTTAGAAGAAAATATAGCCAATACAGATTCATTATAACTGTATTGAACTTTTTTAACGGTTTATTATTAGCCTCCTTTGGCAAAAGTAGCCATAACTAGAATCGAAAGTAATAATCCGGGTACTAATAATACGATTAACATTAAAAATTGATCTGTAGTCATAATGGCAATTTTTGATATTTATTAATTTGTAAGAATAATTATAAAAGATTATTTTGATTTCAAATCTTAAGATAGATACAAAATCTTCATAAGATAAATCTTCCACTAGAAAATATAATTATTATAGATAAGGATTCTAATTATTTCTTCAAAATTATTATGATAGATTCAAGTTACTTTTCTTTGGGAATTTTACTTTGGTTAATTAGTAGTGGCTTTTTAGTTACTTTGACGGATAGTGATTCTTCAGCCAAGGCAAAGAAAAAACCTGAATCTAAGTTAATTGATCACAATATACCTCAAGATAATCAAGATAATATTGAAAAAATTAAAGAATTAGAAGCAAAATTACAAGAAAAAGTAGCCGAATTAACTTTAAATCAAGAAAAAATTACCGCCTTAGAAGAAGAGTTACAAATCACGGGAGATCAATTAGAATTAACTCAAGATAAATATTTTCAACGAGAAAAAGAATTTCAAATACAATGTAATAATTTAGAAAATACAATTAAAATATTAGAAAATAAAACCGCTAATTTAACTCAAGAAATAGAAAATTTACCATCACAATTAATTACTAATTGGCAGAAAGAATCTTTTGATTTATTACAAACTTTATTAGCTAATTATCCCACAGCTAAAATAATGATAAAGTTAAAGCCTGATTTATCTGCTAATCATCTGATTACATTACTTAAACCCTTAGATAAATTGTTGAAACAATGGAATATTGAATCTATCGGCAAACCTTGGGAAAAAGTTTTTTTTAATCCTGAAATACATTACAGTGATGAAGATGACATTATTGCCAATGACTTAGTTTATATTCGTTTTATTGGTTACGCTCAAAAAAATGCTTTAAATGATCATATCTTATTAAAAGCAAAAGTTAGTCGCACTTTACCCCAAAGTAATAAGCATAATTAATCATTTTATCTTTAACAATAAATCTAATATTTTAAACTTTATTTTGACAATTTTCGCAAAGTCCAAAAAATTCTAAAGTATGATAATATAACTTAAAATTTTGAGTTGAACACCAATTAGTTAAATTTTGATTAATAGGGCAATATTCTCCCTTTAATATCGTTGATATACCACAATTAACACAGTTGAAATGATGTTCATGATTATCTTTAATTAACCGATATAAAGATTCTCCATTAGGATTTATTCTTTCTTGAATAATGCCTTGTAAATGTAAATTTTTTACGGTACGATATACTGTAGCTAAACCTATTTTTAGATATTTCTTTCTTAACTTAATATGTAAATCTTGGGCGCTAATTTCTTCATCTAACTGCTCAAGTAAATCTAAAATTTGTTGCTGACTTTTAGTAAATTTAACTAACATTTTTATATAAGTTATTAATTATTAATAAATCTAAATCTTCTGATTATATCACAATCTAAATAAGTTGAAACAATTTGATTATTTATTAAATTGATCTCTATTTATGATTACAGATTAAAGATTAATTATCTATTCTTTTCTCAAGTTTTAAGTTTTCTCACCCATAACTAAGATATATTAAAATAATCCCATAGAAGTTATGAAAAATAATTATGCTTAATTAGCAATCCGCCATCAACTATTAGAGAGATTTATTTTTTAACCTCTAATTATTCATCAATTATTAAAAGATTGCAATATTTCTTTTTCTTGTTGATAGTTAAACAATCAGATATAATTATCCCTCATAGAGTTATTAAAAATAAGGGATAAATATTAGTGGTAAATACAATTAATAAACCAGAAAAAATCAACTTCATTATTTTAAATCAATGGTTAACACAATTAAGTAATAAAATTCTCAATGGCTATAAAATTAATCGAGAAGAAGCCTTAAGACTAACAGAAATTGAAGGAGAAGAAAATATATTATCATTGTGTGAATATGCCGATAAAATTCGCCAAGGTTGTTGCGGCAATATTGTTGATTTATGCAGTATCGTTAATATTAAGTCTGGTAATTGTTCAGAAAACTGTAGTTTTTGCTCACAATCAGCCCATCATCAGGGAGAAGATTCCCCTATCTATGGCTTAAAATCTACGGAGGAAATTTTAGAATATGCTAAGGCGGCTGATGCAGCTGGGGCTAAAAGATTTTGTTTAGTATCCCAAGGACGAGGTATAAAATATAATAGCCCAAAAAGTAACGAATTTGAAGAAGTTTTAACGACTGTTAAGGAAATTATCGCACAAACTAATCTTAAACCTTGTTGTGCTTTAGGAGAAGTCACCCTCGAACAAGCTCAGGCTTTAAAAGAAGCAGGAGTTACTCGTTATAATCATAACTTGGAGTCTTCTGTTAATTTTTATGAAAAAATAGTGACTACCCACACATGGCAAGATCGAGTAAATACCGTTAAAAACCTTAAACAAGCTGGTATTCAAGCCTGTACGGGGGGGATCATGGGTATGGGGGAAACATGGACAGATAGAGTTGATTTAGCTATGTCTCTGAGAGAATTAGAAGTGGAGTCTGTACCCATTAATTTATTAAATCCCAGAGAAGGTACTCCCCTCGGTAACGAAAAAAAATTAACTCCCCTTGAAGCAGTAAAAGCGATCGCCATTTTTAGATTTATTTTACCTACCCAAATTTTACGTTACGCAGGAGGTAGAGAGGCAGTTTTAGGAGAATGGCAACGTCAAGGTTTAAAGTCTGGCATAAATGCCATGTTAATCGGTAATTATCTTACTACTTTAGGGCAATCTCCCGAAGATGACCACGCCATGTTAACAGAATTAGGTTTAGAAGGTGGCGAAACACCCGTTAATAGTTAATCATCAGTTTTGCACCCCATTAAGGTAGGGCAAAGGGCAAAGGGCAAAGGGCAAGGGGCAAGGGGCAAGGGGCAAGGGGCAAGGGGCAAGGGGCAAGGGGCAAGGGGCAAAGGTAAATTCCTATCTCCCCATTTCCTTCCAATGTCCTATCTCCCCATTTCCTTTTATTATGAAGATATTGTTACAATAGTTAACAAAACTAGGCTTTAGATAGTGAGATAGTATTAAATTTATGACTCAAACCATAACACCCAAAGAAATCGATAACGATAAGACAACTATTATCAATGTTCATGGTGAACCAATAGTAATACCAGAGAAACATCAACAAGATTTAGGTCCAGTAAGTGATGTGTCTCCCGACACTTGGCGTTATAATCCTGAAACTATCACTAAATACTATCAAAAACGCCCTTTTCAAGTATTAGCAAGATTATTTAATATTCTTTTTCCCTTTATCGATATTCTCTTTAATAATTGGTGGGATTCCTTTTGGGGTAATTCTACTAAAAATGAGACAAAAAGAGCCATTAAAATGCGAAAAGTATTAACCAAACTAGGACCAGCTTATATTAAAATTGGTCAGGCTTTATCTACTCGTCCTGATTTAGTCTCTCCTGCTTATTTAGAAGAGTTAACACAGTTACAAGATCAACTACCTCCTTTTCCTAACGATATTGCCTATCAATTTATCGAAGAAGAATTAGGTGCAACTCCCGATGAAATCTATGCAGAAATTTCTCCTCAACCCATTGCTGCGGCATCTTTAGGACAAGTTTATCGAGGAAGGTTAAAAACAGGGGAAGAAGTAGCTATTAAAGTGCAACGCCCTGATTTAGTTAGACGTATAACCTTAGATGTTTATATTATGCGTACTTTATCAACTTGGGTTAAAAATAATGTTAAACGAATTAGATCTGATTTAGTCGCCATTACCGATGAATTAGCCGAAAGAATTTTTGAAGAAATGAATTATCTTCAAGAAGGAGAAAATGCCACGAAATTTGATGATTTATATGGACATTTACCAGAAATATATGTTCCTAAAATTTATTGGGAATATACTGGAAGACGAGTCTTAACTATGGAGTGGATTAACGGCACAAAACTCACAAATATCAAAGAAATTCAAGCTCAAGGCATCGATGCAACTCATTTAGTCGAAGTGGGAGTACAATGCTCTTTAAGACAGTTATTAGAACATGGTTTCTTTCACGCAGATCCACACCCAGGCAACTTATTAGCAATGCCTGATGGAAGATTGGCTTATCTTGATTTTGGCATGATGAGTACTATTTTACCTTATCAACGTTATGGTTTAATTGAAGCGGTAGTACATTTAGTTAATCGAGATTTTGAGTCTTTAGCACAAGATTATGTCAAATTAGACTTTTTAACCCCAGAAACCGACTTAACGCCCATCATACCCGCATTATCTAACGTTTTTAATAATGCTTTAGGTGCTAGTGTAGCGGAATTAAACTTTAAAAAGATTACTGACGAAATGTCCGCTATGATGTATGAATTTCCTTTTAGAGTTCCAGCTTATTATGCCTTAATTATTCGCTCCATGGTGACGTTAGAAGGTATTGCCATCAATATTGATCCCAATTTCAAAGTATTAAGTAAAGCCTATCCTTATGTTGCAAAAAGATTACTGACGGATCAATCTCAAGAGTTGCGTAATTCATTGAAAGACTTATTATTTAAAGATGGTAGTTTTCGTTGGAATCGCCTAGAAAATTTGTTAAATAATGCCAAAGATTCTCCTGATTATAATTTTGATAAGGTGGTAAATCAAGGAGTAGATTTTCTTTTTTCTGATAGAGGTAGTTTTATTAGAGAAACACTAGCGGATGAAATTATTAATTTTTTGGATAATTTTGGGCAAGAAACTTGGTTTAATATTTCAAGCACTTTCAGAAAAACTATTGGTTTAAAACCTTTAAATTCTTCTTTAAATAATGGTAACGGTAAAGGAAGTATTGACAATAATTCTATGGTACATATAACTAATGTTCTTCAAATTTTACAGGAAACTGAAGGTTATGATCCTTTAAAATTAATCCCTATTATTACTAATATTATTCAAAATAATGAAACTCAAAAATTAGGGCAAAAAATCGCTGGAGGATTAGCACAAAAAGCTACTGCTAGGCTTATTCGGAATATTTTACTAGATTCTAATAATACTAATAATCGCAATGATCGTAACGGTTTTCCATCTAATCTTCCGTTATCTCTTCCATCTGGACTCAAATAGTATATTAAACTAACAATTTTTAATGAGAGAAATAATTTACTATGGTTTAATTTTTTTCTCATTAATATAAATATCCCACATTTTTTGATAGGCTTTCTCCATTTCCCTTGTAAATTGTTTACCATTCCATAAGGGTGATGTTTTCTTGGATTGTCGTAATTTCCAGCTAACTTCTTTTCTTAAATTTTCATCAGTACCAAGTTTAACACCCCATTCTAGATATTCTTCATCACTCCATGCAATACCTTCAGTTATACCTAAATTAGTTAAAAAAGTATAGCCTTGACGAGCGTTAAATTGTTGTCCTACTCTGGTTATAAGTGGTATATTTTGCCATAAACCATCTAAAGTTGTTACTGCACCATTGAAAGGATAAGTGTCCAACATTATATCAGCGATCGCCAAATTAGCTCGATAAATTTCAGGAGGAAAACTAGGTAAAAATCTTACTCTTTCAGTTATGTCGTAAAACTTATTACCTAAGGAATAAATATATTGTTTTAACCTTGTTTCATCTTTTCTAATATTAAAAATTAGATAACCATTTTTCACTTGGCTTAATATTTTCATTTGTAACTCAACTAAATAAGGATTGAGTTTCGCAGTGTTTTGTATGTTAAGAAAAACAACTCCTTGACTTGGTATATCCAAATTTTCTCTTGTTAAAGTAGAATTACCGATTTCCACATTATCCATTGCAACATAAGTATGAGGTAAACGCCAAATTCTTTCTGAATAATATTCTTGTGCATCATCGGGCAAAACATAAGGATCTGCTATAAAATAATCTATATTAGGAATCCCAGAAGCATCTAACCCTAACCATGTTAACTGAATGGGTGCTGGTTTAACTGCCATCACTGCACAAGTTAAATTAAGGGTTAAACTATCTAAATCTACTAAAATATCAATCTCATCACTATGGATTTTCTCCACTAAAGCCTTAACATTTCTTTCTCCCATAAAAATTTGTGACACATAAGGCTTAAACCATTTTTCGGTTATATCATCAGGATGATTTTGAGTCATATATAAATTAACATCAAATTGAGAAGAATCGTGATGATAAATTAACCAACGAGAAAGGTATCCCACCGCATGATTATTAAAAGTATTACTAATATAACCAATTTTTAAAATTTTTTTGTTTTTGGGTAACGCAAAACTAAATTCAGGATAAAAAGGTTTATTTACTTTTTGAAAAACATTAGCAATTTTATTAGCTAAAATGCGATTATATTTTGGTTTATCCTCTAGATAAAAAAAATTCATAATACCAATAATAAAACCATCTTTACTAATATCAGAATTACTTAATTCTTGAATATGGTTTTCAATTTTTTCATATAACTCATTTTGTTTTTTTGCTAAGGGAAGAAACTTATTCCATTGTGCTAAAGTAAGATAAGAAGATAATAATATATTGCAACTAGAAAGTTTATCTACAAAATTTTCTGCTTGGTGGTAATATTGTTCACAAATTTGGATTTGTTTATCAAAATTTTTTATCATTTTATAAAAAGTATATAAATTGATAAAAATACTAGATTGTTGATGAGAAAAGTTATTACAAATTTCCAATAAATGAATACCATAAAGAGTATATTGTTTTTCTGTACCCATCACAGTGGCAATATTACTGATTTTCTTGATTATTTCTGCATTTCCATGAGTATAAGTAAGTATAGCTTCTGCAAATAAAATATTCAATGTATGAGGATAAAGCAAAATATCTTGTAAAATCGTCGATAATAATAATAAATTAAGAGTATCAGGTTGACTATTTCTAACTAAAAAAATTAGATTATAACTATCTAAATTTTCTGTTTTAAATTCTTTTAATAAAATTTCTAAGTTAACAATATGTAGTAAATTATTAATATTATCAGGACTAATTTGATTGATATTTTCTCTAATTAATAAACTTTGTTCATATCTACTTAATTCGAGTTGTTTAATTGCTTCTTCATCTAAAATATTGATTAAATCTTGAGTGCATTTTTCTACCTCTTTCTCATGGCTCTGAGAAAAAATTAAAAACCAAGTAGTTTGAGCAGAATCTGTATCTTTAGCCAATAAATAAGCTAATCCTAAATACCAGTAATTACTAATTTCATTAGGATTATTTTCCACTAAGTTTTCATAAAAGTTAATCACTTTTTCATAGTCTTTATTTTCTAAATATTCTTTTACCGAAGGATGCCAATAATTCATTTTTATTTTACTTTAGTTGAAAATAATTATTTGATAATTTTAGTATAAAAACTAGATTTAGTAATAACTTTACTTCAGAAATATATAATACTTTATCAGATATTAACTTAAATCATAATTGATGAATCAAAGAGTTGCGATCGCCTTCATCTTTTTTGTGCTATGTTAATTTTTTTGACTTACATAAATCTCCCACATTTGTTGATAAGCCTTTTCCATCTCCCTTGTAAATTGTTTACCATTCCATAAGGGTGATGTTTTCTTTGACTGTTTTAACTTCCAAACGACTTCTCGTCTTAAATTTTCATTTTTTCCCAATTTAATCCCCCATTGGATATATTCTTCATCACTCCAAGCAATCCCTTCCGTGATACCTGCATTTATCATAAAACCATAAGTATTTCGTGCCGCAAATTGCTCACCAACTCTTGTAACTACGGGTAATTCTGCCCATAATGCTTCTAAAGTTGTGGTTGCACCATTATAAGGATAAGTGTCTAACAAAACATCCGCTATACTTAAATTAGACCGATGAATTTCCACTGTAGAATCATAACCGATAAATCTTAATTGTGAAACATTGAGGTGATAATTTTCAGCCAGATTATAGATATATTCTTTTAATCGATTTTCATCTCGTCTTACCTTAAAAATGAGGAAACTATTAGGAACTTGTTTAACTATTTCCATTTGTAATTCCACTAGAGACGGATTTAATTTAGCGGCATTTTGTACATTTAAAAAGATAACCGCATCATTACTAATTTCCAAATCTTCCCTGCGTAAAGTTGGAATCCCCATTTCAAAACCATCAATTCCTAAATAGGTGTTAGGTAAACGCCAAATTTTTTCTGAATAATATTCTCCTGCATTATCAGGTAAGACATAAGGATCTGCGATAAAATAATCAATATTAGGAATCCCAGAAGCATCCATCCCTAACCATGTTACCTGAATCGGAGCAGGTTTCATAGCCATTACTAAAGCAGTTAAATTTAAAGTTAAACTATCTAAATCAACTAAAATATCCACCTCATCCTCATAAATTTGGTTAATTAAACGATTCATACCCCTTTGCGCCATAAAAATTTTATCTACATTAGGAATAAACCATTTTTCCGTAATTTCATCGGTATGATTTTGAGGAGAATATAAATTAATTTTAAATAAATCTCGATTATGATAATAAATTAACCAACGGGATAAATAACCAACAGAATGTTTATGTAAAGTGTGAGCGATATATCCAATAGTTAAAATCTTTTTTTCCTTAGCTATTGTATGGGTTATTTTAGGATAAAAAGGCTTATTAATTTCTTGAAATAAACTAGAAACTTTATTAATAATTTGACGATTATAAACAACATCATCTTGTAAATAAAGTAGATTTAAAATTCCTGAAAAAAAAGTATCTCTACTAGCAGAATTAGTTAATTCATCTTTATGTAACTCAATTTCTTGATATAATCTATCTTGTTCTTTTGCTACTATCATCGCTTTATCCCATTCTGCCAAAGTTAAATAAGCATTTAAGAGTAAATTTTTGGCATTAAATCTTTCTAAATAATTACTTGCTTTTTCGTTTAATTCTTCAGCAATATTAACTAACTTATCAAAATCTTTTACTAATTGATAGTAAGTATATAAATTAATGAAAATAATAATATTATTATGAGGGTATTTATTACACATTTCTAGTAATTCTATAGCATAAAGAACTTGTTGATCTTCTTTCGCCATAGAGTCACCAATGTTAACAATTATATTAACTATATCTTTATTACTATCAGAGTAAATTAAAACTGATTCTGCAAAATCAATACTTAAATTATAAGCACATTTTATAATATCTTTTAAGAGAGTTGATAATAACAAAAAATCTAAAGAATTAGGTTGACTATTTTTAACTAATTCACTTAAATTATATGTATTTAAAAGTTCAATACTAAAGGTTTTTAATAAAATTTGTAAATTAACAATATACAGTAAATTATTAATATTTTCTGGATTAATTTCTAATATTTGTTCTCTAATCAATAAACTGTGTTCATAATTACTTAAATTTTGTTGTTGTAGCGCTTCTTTGTGTAAAACATTTATTAAATCTTGATTACATTTCTCTAATTCCTCTCCTTCTTCCTGAGAAAAGACAAAAAACCAAGTTGTTTGCGCTTCATCAAGATTATTTATGAGTAAATAACTTAATCCTAAATACCAATAATTATTAATTTCATCGGGATTATTTTCGATGATTTTTTCATAAATTTCAACTACTTTTTCATAATCTTTATTTTCTAAATATGTTTTTACCGAAGGATGCCATTCGCTCATTTTTTACCTCTAAAAACTTTAAATAACTATATTATGATAAGATTTTTTAATCGTGATTAATTATTATTTCATTTTAACTTAATATGAGCTACGATAGTATTCTCAAGTTTTTAGTAGAAGACTCCCCTGAAGTTTTCGTTAATTGGTTATTGAATACAAATGTTGAACAGGAGATAACAATCCTCAATATCGAGTTAAATTTAGAACCAATAAGGGCGGATGGATTATTTTTTCTTACCGTTGCCGACAAAATTTTACATTTAGAATTTCAAACTTCCCCTCAATCAAAACCGCCAATTCCCTTGCGAATGCTTGATTATTGGGTGAGATTATACCGACAATATGAAACCGATATTGAACAAGTAGTCATTTATCTCAAACCTAGCACTTTGCCCGATGTTTTTATAAATGAATTTCGACAAGAAAACACCTCTCATCGTTATCGAGTTATCAGAATTTGGGAAGAAAATCCTGAATTATTCTTAAAATCACCAGCTTTATATCCTTTAGCAGTATTAGCTAAAAGTGATAATCCAGAACAATTATTGCAACAAATAGCTGACGAAGTTGCTAAAATTAATGATAAGAGAGAACGAAATAATGTTTCTACTTGTGTACAATTATTAGCAGGAATAAAATTTGATTTATCTCTAATTAATCTATACTTTCGGGAGGATATTATGCAAGAATCAGTGGTTTACAACAAAATAATCGAAAAAGGTATTCAACAAGGTATTCAACAAGGTATTCAAGAAACGAAAATTTATGAAGTTCAGTTGATATTACGTCTGTTAAAAAAACGATTAGGTAATATTAACCCTCAACTACAAAATAAAATAGGTAATTTATCTTTTGAGGAATTAGAAAATTTGGGAGAGGATTTATTAGATTTTCAAAATGAATCGGATTTAAGTAACTGGTTACAAAGTTCAGATTCACATATAGATAGTTAAATTGATGTTAACCTCGAAAAAGAAATTTTGATTATATACAAAAGTGTTAGTTTTGAAAAAATAAAGCCTTAATCTTCCGTTGGAAACGATAAACTAGCTTTATTTCCGCTAACAACTAAATTACCCCCTAAACGTTTAATATTTCTTAGTGCTAAATCTCTCACCACATCTTCCCTCGCATTAGCAAAAATTCCCATCCATGCAGCCGCTTGAGCTTTTTTACTATCAGGATTTTTCTTCAAAAAATTAGCAGTTTCTTCTGCTTGTCTGCTTACTGTTTCACTACCGACATCATTATGATACTTAGCCCATTTCACGACCATTTCATAGGATTTTTGCGCATCCTGTGGTTTACCCACAAATAAAAGTTCATCTATCCCTTTATAAAACCATACTTGATAAGCCTTCGGTTGTTCAGGAGAAATAGATTTTAAACCTTGTGCCATTAATTCTACACTAATATCTGGTCGTCCTGAAAATAGAGAAGTAGCAGGAGCTAAAATAAAATAAGGAGAAATAAAACGAGGATCTTTATCCACAACACCTCTAAAATACTCTGGATTAAGACTATATCCAGTATAATCCCTTGCTTGATCTCCAAAATACTGAATGAATTGTAAATAAATCCAATCCGCAACTAAATTATTAAAACCAAAATCAGGCAAATTCTTCAGGAGATTAATTTTTACCCCCTCTTTTTCTTGTTGTCTTAAGGCTTCTACTTTCGTGAGATTCTCTTTTTTTTGATTAGCCATGGGTAATTGTAAATAAGCAATACCAATCAAAGAAAACAGAAAAATAAGCAATATCCCCATTGTATTAACTTGTTTTTTCATATATATATTCCCACGATTAAACCTAGCACTATCCTTTATGAAAAGTTATGGTAAAATTTATTTAAGCAATTATCTTAACTTATAACCGTCAGTGCCACATACAGGATCTGTTAACACGGGTTGGGTAGCCGTATTAGCTGGTTGGAGACTTTGACATAAAATCGTTTGATAAGCATTTGCTGAACTACTACTAAAAAATACTCCTCCAGAATATCCTCTTGTACCATCTGTTTGCCAATTATTATTAGTAATATTAAAACTAACTTGATTCGATAAATCAGTGGTATCAAAAGTCCAAGTACTGATATATTTACTGTTAGTTACAGACCCTATATTGTTAAGTATCTCTGCAGAAGTAGCACCGCCGCAACAAAAAACTTGATTTTGCCAATGATAAGTCATTTGGGATCTTGCCACCGTACCCAGAGCATTTTTAGCTTCTGACTCTCTCGCTTTTCCCACTTGTGCCAAAAAATTAGGCAACGCCACTGCGGCTAAAATCCCCACAATAATAACCACAACTAAAAGCTCAATTAAAGTAAAACCTTTATTTTGTTGTTGTCGTTGGTTAATAATTACTTTCCAAAGAAGTTTAAACATAATCCCTACTGTAGATAATTGCTAAGGACATCTTTCCCTAAATCGACATAAAATCTATCTTTTTTTTTACCCAAAAGCAAAGTCAAAAATCAGAAATTTATTTTTAAGTCTTCCAATCCTCAATTCTGGTTTGCCACCACCCTAACATCTCGTTCACTCTGCCCCAATTCTGGGGGAGTAAGGGGGAGTAAAATCGATTAAACTCCCCCTACCTTCATTTTTAGGTACAAAAAAAGTCCCCATAGTTGGGGATTTAGAGGCTAAGGAAGCGCTTATTCTGATTGAATTGTGGTTATTTAAACATATCAACCCAATTGAATGAAGTAGTTGTTATCGTACTTCGTTAGTACCAGCATCACAAGTACCAGCAGCAGTGGGTGCAGTACCGGCGTTAGCAATGGCATCACTAATACATAAAATTTGAGTGTATGAACCAGTCGCATGATCAATACGTCCTGAAAAGGCACGGGTACCATCACTAGCTGAGTTAGCATTTGTAGAAATATTGGTAGCACTATCAGCCGCCGCCGCAATACCCATAGTAGTATCGGAAAGATATTCACCGGGGAGAACTACACCTAAGAAACTAACAGCAGGTGCAAAGGCTTGACGTTCAAAGTGATAGGCTTGTTGAGAACGGTTTACAGTACCTACGGCGTTTTTCAATTCTGTTTCTCTAGCTTTACCAACTTGTCCTAAAAGGTTAGGTAAAGCAACGGCAGCGAGTACACCGATGATAATTACTACGACTAAGAGTTCAATTAAAGTAAAACCTTCTTCTTGATTTTTTTTGTTGCGGAGGTAAGATAGATATTTTAAAGTTACTTCGGGTTTCATGGCTTTTTCTCCTGTGAGAGTTATTTTTAAAGTTTTTTCTTTTTCGATATTTATACCTTACCCAAGTTAGATCAAAAACCTATCACCCTGTCAAAACTTTTTTTTATCTGCTTCTAAATACGCCTCTAAATCCCCAAGTTTGGGGACTTGAATTTATCTTACTCCCTCAGAATTGAGAACTTTTGAATACGCCCCTAAAATAAATTATTAACATTAATATCGATTTTATGAGGAAAATTTAAAGTAACAATATTATTATTCGATAGTTTTTGCATATTTTGGTAATAATTTGCTTCAGGATTTTTATATGTCTCTAAAAAATTTTGATTTAAATCTATTAACCAAACCTCTTGAATTTTACTTTCGGCATAAATGGGTAATTTTACATTACGATCATATTCAATACTGCTGTCAGCGACTTCTATTAACAAAAAAATATCATCAGGGGTTGGGTGTTGAGTCCCATAAAAATCTTCTCGTGGTTTTAATAAAACTAAATCTGGTTGTGGTTCAGAATTATTACTTAATTTAATAGGATTTTGAACACTGATAATTACTTCATGACCAAATTGTAAACTAAAAAATTGATTTAATTTATTAACACAAGAGGCGTGTTTAAATCCCACAGGTGACATTTCAAATATTTCTCCTTTAATTAATTCAATCGTATAATCTTCTTTGAAAATACCAATATTAATAATTTGATGATATTCTTCAATGTCAAATTTTTTACGAGATAATGTTAAATTGCCCATATTTTTTTGTTATTAAATATCTCTAACTATTATAAATCCCCTGTTCAAGTATCGGGACTTGAATCTATCTTACCCCCACAGAGTTGGGGGTAGGGAGGCGAAGAGTTGGGGGGTGGGAGGTGAACCAGAGTTGACGAATTAAAGTTGAGCTTTAAATGTTAGTCTTAACTAGACTTAACCTAGATCTGAATAAATTTATGTTATTACCACTACCATTACAAAAAGGTGATTCTTTATTAGCCATCGCTCCTAGTGGCACATTAAGAGACAAAGAAAGAGAAAAATTTGAAGAAGGTGTCGAGGTTTGGCGTAAGAATGGTTATAATCTGATTTTGGAAGAAAATTATCAAGATAGAGAAGGTTATTTAGCAGGAAAAGACGAAATTCGCCGTCAAGCCTTAAAAAAAGCATGGCAAAATCCAGAATATAAAGGTATTATTTGCGTTAGAGGTGGTTATGGTGGCGCAAGATTATTAGAAAATTGGCAATGGGAGACAATTCCTCAGCCTAAATGGTTAATCGGTTTTTCTGATGTTACTAGCCTTCTGTGGAGTTTATATAATCAAGGAATTATAAGTGTTCATGGTGCAGTTTTAACTACTATATCTCAAGAGCCAGAAAGGTCATTAAAACGCTTATTTGACTATCTTGAAGGAAAACCTTTATCCCCCTTGGAAGGCCATGGTTGGGGTGGCGGTAAGGCAAGGGGAAGGCTTTTACCCGCTAATTTAACCGTAGCAACTCACTTATTAGCAACCCCCATTTGTCCTAATTTTGATGATGTAATTTTAGCTTTAGAAGATGTCCAAGAAGCGCCTTATCGTCTTGATAGGATTTTAACCCAATGGCGGTTAATGGGTATTTTTCAACGGGTAAAAGGTATTATTCTAGGTAGGTTTAGCGGTTGTAATGCTCCTGATGGTATTCCCAGCTTAACTTCTTTTGAAGTATTAAAAGATCGTCTCTCAGATTTTAACATACCAATCATCAGCGAATTACCTTTTGGTCATGACGGCATTAATGCTTGTTTGCCTGTGGGCGGTTTAGTGGAAATTGACGGGGATGAAGGAGTGGTTAATTTTATATCTGACGATAAATAAATACCTCATTTCGATGGTTTGAATATCTGATTTAGGCAGGTTTCAGGTTTAATCCCTTTTCCCCTTGCCCTTTTCCATCACTGGCACGGGGAGAGATCTTTTACCAACCTCTATGGCATTTAGAAAGGCAGGTGAAATTCTCTCCAGAGGGTTTAAACGGTTATCAGCCCAAAAACTTGGGTAATTTTTTTAAACTGCTACGGCTAAGGATGCGATCGCATCGGGGATGGTGTCTGAAGGTGCGTTAAATTCACCAGTGATAACGTATTCTAAACGCAATTTTAAGAAGGTAATCCACTGTTTATTTAAAGAAACAATTGCGGCGGAAGGTTGAGGACATTTAGCCTTTATTTCCTTCAATTCTGGTGCATCTAAAAAAGCAGGTTGTTTAATAAACCAAAAGTCAATCTCTTGATTTTTTTCTTTATAGACTCTGTGTTTTTCGTCTAAAATTTCGTGTAAGTTTTCAGTATCACTGGTTAGGAATTTTTCACTAGCGACAAGATAATAATAAGTAGTCATAAATTGATTTTATTGTTACTAAAAAATGATAAATTTATAGTTGATTTTTTATAGCCAATTTCATTTCTTTAACGGCACGTTCTAAACCAACTAAAACTGCTCTACTAATTATACTATGTCCGATATTTAATTCTTCTATTCCTTCAATACAAGCCACTGGATAAACATTCCAATAGGTTAAACCGTGTCCTGCATTTACCCTTAACCCTAATTCTAAAGCCTGTTTTGTGCCTTTTTGTAAAGTAATAAATTCTTTCTGAATTGTCTCACCATTAACTGCATCGGCGTATTTTCCCGTGTGCAACTCGATGAATTTTGCTTGAGTTTTTGCGGCTGCTTCGATTTGTTTTTCGTCTGCGTCAATAAACCAACTAACGGGAATATCGGCACTCTGTAATTTATCCACAACAGAAGTAAATTTGTCAAGGTTTTTAACAATATCTATTCCACCTTCGGTAGTCACTTCTTCCCTTTTTTCAGGTACTAGGGTTACATAATCGGGTTTTATCTCTAAGGCGATGGCAATCATTTCTTCGGTAGCGGCCATTTCGAGATTTAAGTGAGTACGGACAGTTTCTCGTAGAATACGAACATCTCGATCTTGAATATGTCGTCTATCTTCTCGTAAATGAGCTGTGATACCATCAGCACCAGCTAACTCAGCTAATACTGCCGCCGCTATGGGATCTGGTTCAACAGTACGTCTAGCTTGACGAATAGTCGCTACATGGTCAATATTAACCCCTAATGTTAACAATGTTTGTTCTCCTTTTCAATAAGCCCCTAACTCCAATTCTGAGGAGTTTTTCCTGAATTATACTGCAAAATTATCAATTTTAGAGATTTTTGAAGAAATTATCTCTCTAAGTTTGGAAACTTTTTTCTTGTTGCCCAAACTGGGCATAAAGGGCGATTATCAATTATTATTATTTTTATTTGCTTGAATTTGATGTAAAAGTAACTGTAATTCTGCTTCTAAACTCATGTACTTTAGTTGTTGATCTGCTTGATAGGCTTTTTGTAACTGTTCTGTATTATAGTTTGTATTTTTAACTTGAGTTTTCATTAAGTATAAGTGCTTATTATTTTAATATGATTAAGTATCTGATTTTAACTTAAAATTAAATAATATGTGATAGTTTAAGAAAAGTAAACAAATTGTTACTAAAAATTGATCGCACATTGACATTGATAACTTGTCAAGAAATATTAATTTAACCATTAAAATATCAGCTTTATGGCTAAAATCGAAACTAGAACAGAACCAATGGTTCTTAATATGGGTCCTCATCACCCTTCTATGCACGGGGTTTTAAGACTAATTGTAACCCTTGATGGTGAAGACGTAGTGGATTGTGAGCCAGTTATTGGTTATCTTCATCGTGGCATGGAAAAAATCGCCGAAAATCGTACTAACGTAATGTATGTACCTTATGTTAGTCGTTGGGATTATGCGGCGGGAATGTTTAACGAAGCCATCACCGTCAATGCACCAGAAAAGTTAGCGGATATTGAAGTGCCAAAACGAGCGCAGTATATTCGAGCAATCATGTTGGAATTAAATCGTATTGCTAATCATTTACTTTGGCTTGGCCCTTTTTTAGCAGACGTTGGCGCTCAAACTCCCTTTTTCTATATCTTCCGTGAAAGAGAGATGATTTATGATTTGTGGGAAGCAGCCACAGGAATGCGTTTAATTAATAATAACTATTTCCGTATCGGTGGTGTTGCCGTTGATTTACCTTATGGTTGGGTGGACAAATGTGAAGATTTTTGCGATTATTTTCTACCTAAAATTGATGAATATGAGAAATTAATCACCAATAACCCTATTTTTCGTAAGCGAGTCGAAGGCTTAGGTACTATAACTCGTGAACAAGCTATCAACTGGGGTTTATCTGGTCCTATGTTACGAGCTTCGGGAGTCAAATGGGATTTACGCAAAGTTGATCACTATGAATGTTACGACGATTTTGACTGGGATGTACAATGGGAAACCTCTGGAGATTGTTTTTCCCGTTATATTGTTCGTATTCGAGAAATGCGTGAATCAGTTAAAATTATTCGTCAAGCATTAAAAGGTTTGCCGGGTGGTGCTTACGAGAATTTAGAAGCCAAAAGACTTCAAGAGGGTAAAAAATCAGAATGGAATAACTTTGAGTATCAATATATTGCTAAAAAAGTTGCTCCTACTTTCAAAATACCATCAGGAGAACATTATGTACGCCTTGAAAGCGGTAAAGGTGAGTTAGGCATATTTATTGTTGGTAATAACGATGTCTTTCCATGGCGTTGGAAAATCCGCGCCCCTGATTTTAATAATTTACAGATTCTTCCTCACTTACTCCGAGGTGTTAAAGTTGCTGATATTATGGCAATTCTTGGTAGTATTGATGTGATTATGGGATCTGTTGATAGGTAATTAGAAGTTGATAGAATAAAATCAATTTTTTAGGGTGGGCATCGCCCACCAAATCAGTGCTTTAGCGAAAATATTGTTTCATTCTTCTTTAAAATCACCAATGTTCATTACGCACTGATTCAAATGTTAAGTTTTAATTTGCTTTAATATTTACCTGAAATCTTCCTAAATCCGATATTCAAAGCATCGAACTAAGGTAACATCAGTTACTAATAAAAAACTGCCCTAGAATTTACTAATAGAGCAGTCTTTATCATAATTAATTTATCATTAAACAAAATTTATAAAGATGAACCGACACCAGCATAAGCACCATAGAAAAAAAGTGCTACTACTGTTAAAACACCCATTCCCGCTATCGTGCCTACAATCCAAAGGGGAATTCTTGCATCTCCCATATTAAAACCTCCTAGTATGAATAAAGTAGTTTTTAGTTAAAGAAATAACTAGAAAATAAAACACCGAGTACCGCTACAAATAATAAACCCAAATAAAGGGATGTGCGGTTTAATTCTACAGATTGTCTGTTAGGATTTTGATTTCTATCCATTGATTCCTCCTAGCGTTGAATAAATTGCATAGCGGTAATAGCACCAATGAAAAATACAGAAGGTACTGCTAATGTATGTACAGTTAACCATCTGACGGTAAAAATAGGATATGAAATTGGTTGATTCGGACTATTGGTCATTTTTGATTTACCTTTTTATCTAACTAACTATTTATTAAATTGTTCAATTTGTTGACTTGCATCATAGCGATCGCTAATAATAGGCAATTCTTCACGAGTTTGATTGAAGTACTGATCAGGACGAGGAGTCCCAAAAGCATCATAAGCTAAACCAGTGCTAACAAATAACCAACCAGCGATAAAGAGCATGGGAATTGTGATACTATGGATTACCCAGTAGCGTACACTGGTAACTATATCAGTAAATGGACGTTCACCTGTATCTCCAGCCATAAAAGCAATGCCTCCTAAATTTTTTTTACTATTTAACTAATTTACAACATTAACGACTCAAGTTATGCAGCATTCTGAGTATTATATTTTAACAGAACACCACGCTCTCCTAAAACAAAACCTTGATCTGGATTTAAAAACACGATTTTATAGAAATTAGATGGTATCGATTCTACTTCTAGATCTTTTTCCCATTGCATTCCACCATCAGAGCTAACTAATAAATTTGCACTACCACCAGCTAACCAAATTTCTTCACCCTGACGAGTAGTTAAATCTAAAAAGCCCCAACTATTTGAAGATTCAGGGTTGATCGGCTCTTCCCATTCTTCAAAATTATTCTCTTTACTTAATTGAATTTGTCCTCCTCTAGCAATTAACCATAGTCGATTATCCCCAATAAAGCCCATATTTTGTAAACGTTTCGAGGAATTTCGGTTATGAGGAGTCCATTCTGTATCTCCCGGTTGCCAAGTAGAATAAAAGTTACCCCTTGCACTTACCGCAACATATTTACCATCATTAGAACGACTAACGTTACGAGCTACTCCTACTGAACCTTCTACTAAGGCTTTCCAAGTTTGACCTCCATCAGTAGTTTTATATATAGCACCTAAATTTGTGACCATTTCGGCAGTATTCGGCGCAAGGGCAATGACATCATAGGGAAGTCCGGGTAATTTATCACTTAAAGGAATACGATCCCAATTTTTACCACCATTATTAGTATGTAAAAGTACAGAAGGCTCACCAGTAATCCAACCTTCATCACCATTAAAACTAACACCAGTAAAGTTTACTTTTTCGTTTCCTAAATCAATAATTTTAGGTTGCCAAGTTTCTCCACCGTCTTCAGTTTCAAATAAAGTAGCTTGTGTACCTACTAACCAACCGTGATTAGAGTTGCTAGTAAAAGCTAAATCCGCAAAAGTAGCTTCTGTTTCTAAACTAATTAGTTGCCAAGGATTTTGAGCCATAGAAGGTAAATGAACGCAACTAATGCACAAAAAACTTACTACTATCAATACTAAAATTTGTTTTAGTCGATTCAATAACAGATTCATTTTTATTTCCAATATATAATTTGATCAATTAGTCTTAATCAATGGTTAGTTCAATCCATATAAACTAAGAAAGAATAAGACACCTAAAGCTAAAGCACCGAAAATTAGTAAATTTTTTTGCCCCGGTGTTAATTTATTAACTCCAAAGCCAAATTCTAAATTTTCTTCAAATCCTGATGGTGCATCTTGAGCCCCAATATTCGTAAATGCTGTTTTATTAGTACCACACACTGGACACCGCCAATTACTTGGTAAATCGGTAAACAACGTACCTGCAGCTATCTTTGTTTTACTATCACCCATAGAAGGTGCGTAGATATAACCACAGGAACGACATTCATAACTAGGAGGCGCTTGTTCGGCTAAAGTTTTTTCTTTGGCTGCTTCACTCATGACGATATGTTAAGCAAATCTTAAAAGTTCTTTAAGAATTATTACATAAACAGTGAACAATTAATTGATTCTTCTCGTGGAATATCTATTGATCTAAAAAACTAATTTCATACTAAAATTGCTGAAAATATCGAAATTATAGATTAATAATCATGGATGAGTCGCAAAAAATATCCGTAGGTATTGTGGGTGCATCGGGTTACGGTGGTGTACAATTAGTCAAAATGTTATTAGAACATCCTCAGGTTGAGATTGTTTATCTTGGCGGTGATAGTAGTGCAGGAAAAGAATACGGTGATTTATATCCTCATTTACAACATCGGGTGAAAATAAAAATTGAACCCATTGACTTAGATATTATCGCTTCTCGTTGTCAAGTAGTCTTTTTAGGATTACCTAACGGATTGGCTTGTGATTTTGCACCCTCATTAATCGAAAAAGGATGTAAAGTCTTAGACTTATCTGCTGATTATCGTTTTAAAAATTTAGACACCTATACAGCATGGTATAAAACTCAAAGAAAAGATCATCACATTGCTGCTACGGCGGTTTATGGGTTGCCTGAATTATATAGAGAGCAAATTAGAAATAGTAACTTAATTGGCTGTGCTGGATGTTATCCCACTGCTAGTTTACTCCCCCTTGCACCCCTGTTGAAACAAGGTTTAGTGTTGCCAGAGACTATTATCATTGATGCCAAATCAGGCACTTCCGGCGGTGGCAGACAAGCTAAAATAAATTTACTGTTAGCAGAAGCAGATAGTTCATTTGGTGCTTATGGCGTTGCAAAACATCGACATACTCCCGAAATTGAACAAATTTGCTCAGATTTAGCCCGAAGTGAAGTAAAAGTACAATTTACCCCTCATCTAATTCCCATGCCTAGAGGAATTTTATCTACCGTTTATGGTACTTTAAGAGATCCTGGATTAGTTACAGAAGACTTACTCACTATCTATAACGCTTTTTATCGTAACTCTAGTTTTGTTAAAATTTTGGGTAATGGTATTTATCCTCAAACAAAGTGGGCTTGTGGTACTAATTTAGCTTATATTGGTATTGAAGTTGATCCCCGTACTGGACGAGTAATTGTTATGTCTGCTATTGATAACTTAATCAAAGGACAAGCAGGACAAGCTATTCAATGTCTGAACTTAATGATGGGATGGAGTGAAGATTTAGGTTTACCTACCTTAGCTTTTTATCCATAAAATATTGCTGATTGTTAATCTTTTGGGTGAATGTCATTCACCCCTACAAATTTCTAATCCATCGTTGATTGTTAATGTAAAGTTACTATAAAAAAATGATCATTTTTGACTAAATATTGAATAAGAAATGATTAAATTTAAGATAATTGATCAACTTATTAGCATTACTATTTCCACTATTTTAATGTTATTTATTCCCTTTAATGTTAATGCTGAAAATGAATCTATTTTAGAAGAAATTAATCGCACAGGATTATTAAAAGTAGGCATTAGAAGTGATGCAATTCCTTTTGGTTATCGTAATAATAATGGTGAATTACAAGGAATCTGTTTTGATTTAGTGGCTTTAATTAGAGAAAAATTATCTCAAAAAATTGATCGCAATATTATCACAGTTACAGTGGTTATATCTAGTTTACAAAATCGGTTTTCTATTGTAGAAGATAAAGTTGTACATTTAGAATGTGGGCCTAATACTATTAGAGCCTTAGATGATGATAAAGTAATATTTTCTGATGTTTTTTTTATCTCAGGTATTCAGTTTATTACTCGACAAGATAACGCCTCAAAATTTCTTAATTCCGATGGTAAAAACTTAACTATTGGTTTATTACGTTTCACCAATACAGAAACATTAATTAAAGAAAAATATCCTCAAGCACAATTCCAATTATTTCAAGGAGTAAGAGGAACACAAAGAGCTTTACAAGCCTTAAGACAAGGAAGAATTGATGGTTTTGCTAATGACGGTATTTTATTAATAGGAGAATCTTTAGCACAACAAATATTTATCGGAAATAATCAAGAATATGTTTTAATTCCTCAACCTCCTTTTACTTGTGAAAAATATGGTTTAATTCTTCCTAAAAATGAGTCAAATTGGGAAAATTTTGTTAACTCAGTTTTAAATTCTCAAGAAAAAAAGCAAGTTATTAATAATTGGTTTAATACCATAAATAATGAGTCGTTATCTAATCAAGAAAACTGTAATTAAAAATTAATAATATATATATTAATCCTATTTTAGTTGTAAGAAAATAATGAGTTAATTTCTCCGAAAATTAGAAGGTTAGGAGGCGAAAATTATCATAAATGATTTAGAAATTCTATCAACAATAAAACAATACTAAACCATTGATTTGGTGGGCAATGCCCACCCGACTATATTCTCTTTCCTAATTATTACACTTCAACTTTTTCTTTTTCCGTTAAAGAAGAAGCATAATGGTCATTATTAAAGGATTCATTAATCAAGTTTTTCTCACTAATTTCCCCAGTAATTAATCTTGCACCTCTTCCCCTCGTAATGTAATTCCATCCCCATTCAATCATCACTACTAATTTACTATCAAATTCGATTAAGTAATAAATGTGCGCAAATACCCATACTAACCACGCAATAAAGCCCGATAATTTCATAAATCCAAGATTCACAACGGCATGATTATCCCCAATTACGGCCAAACTTCCTTTGTCCACATAACGAAATGGTGGGATGGTTTCACCTTTAATCTGTGCTTTAATATATTTTGACATATATTGCCCTTGAGCCATGGCTACGGGTGCAATGCCGGGCAAGGGTTTATTGTCTTGATGGGAGAAATTAGCTAAATCACCCACCACGAAAATATTAGGATAATCTTTGATACTTAAATTAGGCTCAACGATAATCCTACCAACTCGATCACTCTCGGCGTTAGTTTTTTCCACAATAATTTTTCCTAAACTAGAGGCTTTTACCCCCGCTGCCCATAAAATTGTCCTAGCTTTGATTGTTTCTTCTTCTTCTTCTCCATAACGTATATTTACCCTACTTTTCTCAATATTTGTCACCATACGATTAGTTAACACCGTTACCCCTAAATATTCTAAGGATTCTTTCGCTTTTTGAGATAAATCTTCGGGATAAGGTGGTAAAATCCGATTCATCCCTTCAATTAACAAAATTTTCGCTTTGGTTGTGTCTATTTCTTTAAAGTCATCTTTAATGATTCTATGGGCAATTTCGGCGATCGCACCAGCTAATTCTACCCCTGTAGGGCCACCGCCGACAATAGCAAAAGTTAACCATTCTTCTTTTTCTTCCATAGAAGATACTTTTTCCGCTTCTTCAAAGGCAAGGAAGATTTTACGACGAATATCAAGGGCATTTTCGATACTTTTCAATCCGGGGGCATCTTTCTCCCATTGATCATTTCCGAAGTAGTGATGACTTACACCTGTACCGATAATCAAATAATCATAATTTAAAATACCTTCACGCATAATTACCTGTTTTTCTTCAGGATTAATGTCGATAACTTCATCTAAAATGACATGGGTATTTTTATTTTTACCCACCACTAACCGCAAAGGAGAACAAATTTCCGCAGGAGATAAACTACCAGTGGCTACTTGATATAAAAGAGGTTGAAAAAGGTGAAAATTACGCTTATCAATTAATGTTACCTTCACCAGTGCTTTTCCTAACTCTTTTGCCGCATATAAACCAGCAAAACCACCACCAACTATAACGACATGGGGCAAATCCGATGTTTTTCGAGAATTATACATAACCTATATGAATTTTTTAGTATTCTTTGTTTGTCCGTTGAATACTAGATTATAGGATTAAATTAGATTTCAGAGTGATTAACCATACATTTTCATTGATAATTCCTAATTTTTGATGACTTGATTTAATTTACCGCTACGATAACCTTCTAAATCGAGAGTCACATAAATAAAACCCAAGGATTGAAAATAATTAACAAGTTCATTAAGATTGGTTTGCTTAACAAAATCAGTAATTTGATCTGGTAATAACTCTATTCGTGCCGTATCACCATCGGATCTAACTCTAAGATTACTATAACCTAAATTTCTGAGATAGATTTCCGCTCTACCAACACGATGTAATTTTTCATAAGTAATTTCTTCACCATAGGGAAAACGAGATGAAAGACACGGCTGAGAAGGTTTATCCCACCAAGGCAACCCTAGTATTTTCGTTATTTCTCTTACTTCCATTTTCGTTATACCTAATTCGGCTAATGGCGATCGCACACCTCGTTCTTTAGCGGCTTGAATACCTGGGCGATAATCTTGTAAATCATCAGCATTAACTCCATCTATCACATAAGGATAACCTTTTTGTAAAGCAAGAGGTTTAAGTTTATCGTGTAATTCACTTTTACAAAAATAACAACGATTAACAGGATTTGAAGTATAGTTAGGATTATTCATCTCCTCTGTATAGACTAATTCATGGTTAATACCGATAAATTTAGCTTGTTGTTGAGCTTCATCTAATTCTTCAGGTAATAGAGAAGGAGATACCGCCGTAATAGCAACACTACGATGTCCTAAAACATCATAAGCAACCTTTGCCACTAAAGTACTATCAATACCTCCAGAATATGCAATTAAGCCCTGATTCATGTCTTGAAAAAGATTTCTTAATTGTATTAATTTTTGCTCAATCATGATGATAAATTTCTTAAGATTATAAAATAAATAAATAAATAAATAAATATAATTTAATTCTAATTTTTAGATAATCCATTAACAATTGATGTTATTCACGACTAAATATTTTTTATAGAATATACTTATTCATAATATCAATTCCGATTGATCAACTCATCAGAAAAAGTCGAGGATTTACCACGAAATCTAAATGTGGGGTGGGTAATGCCCACAAATCACCATAAATAGGGTTAAAAACTCAGAAAATAGTGATTTTGTGTAACTTCCAAAGTCTTAATAATATAACTAACTGTTCATTGTTCACACCATTAAATCTTATATGTCAACTATGAATCCATCAAGTCTATTTCAATTTATTATTGGTTTTTTCTTAGGTATAATCTTATTCGGTGCTGGAATAGCAGGAGGAGCTTACTTTTTCCTTACTAACGTAGCAGGAAATACCTCTAAACCAGTATTCTCAGAAGAAAAACCCTCCAAAGAAAAAGAAACAAAACCCTCTGCTGCTGTTACCAAAGAAGAAACAAAACCAGCACCAGTAGAAACAAAAAAACCAGAGCCTGAAAAACCCGTAGAAACTTTACCAAAAGGAGCATATAAAGCAACAGTAACATGGTCAACAGGTTTAAGTTTACGTTCAAATCCTAGTAAAGACTCAGAAAGAGTCGGAGGAGTTGGTTATAATTCAGAATTAATTATTTTAAGTACCAGTAATGATAACCAATGGCAAAAAGTGCGTATTCCTAATAGTGGGGAAGAAGGTTGGATTAAATCAGGGAATGTCAAAAAAATAGTTGATAATGAATAATTGAAAGGAGGAAAAACCTTAAACCTTTTTTATGATTTCTTTTCAATTCTTAACATCAAGATATGATATAATGTTAGATTGCAGTATTTAAACTTTTAAAGAAAAATGAGCTTAACCTTAGAAAAAAAACAAGAAATTATCACAGAATATCAAGTACATGAAACTGATACAGGATCATCAGCTTTACAAGTAGCATTACTTACCGCTAGAATTACTCAACTTACCGAACACTTAAAAGTTAATAAAAAAGATCATTCTTCTCGTCGTGGACTTTTAAAAATCATCGGTCAACGGAAACGTTTATTAAGTTACATTAAAAAAGAAAACGTCCAAGGTTACCAAGACTTAATCAAAAAGTTAGGTATTCGTGGTTAAAATCCATATTTATAAATAATCATGCCATCGTCATCAAATCGAGATTCCCTACCTTTTGAACCAAAAAAGAATAACAAAATCACCAAAAAACCCTCCCATAATCCCCTAGAAAAGTCAACAAACTTATCGAGTAAAGATTCTCAGGGTAAAAAACAAAGTACATCCGAGGCGGCAATTCCCGAAGTAATTAGCAACAGAATGTTAAAAAGAATCGCTATTTTTAGTGGTATTCCCACAGGAATGGGTATTTTTACATTTTTTGCTTCTTATGTTGTCGTTACCCAAAAATGGTTAAAAGTACCGAATACAGCAGTTTTGTTAGTGACGATGGGTTTATTTGGGTTAGGTGTGTTAGGTTTAAGTTATGGCGTTCTTTCCACATCTTGGGATGAAGAAAGAGAAGGTACTTGGTGGGGTTGGTCAGATTTTACCGTCAATTTTCGTAGATTTACTTCTGCTTGGAAAAATGCTCGACAAGAGTCTATTAATAAATAATTAATTATTCAGCTATTTTGAACGAGTCACTTCCTAGAAAATACTTACACATAAAAAATTAACAACTATAACCAAATACTCGCCTTAGCATATTAATTCATAAAGGTAAATCAATTATGATCGTTGTAATGAAAGTGGGAACTCCTGAAGTCGAAATTAATCGTATTGGAGATGAATTAACCACCTGGGGTTTAGCACCAGAAAAAATTATCGGACAAAGTAAAGTAGTTATTGGTTTAGTGGGAGAAACTGCTTCCCTTAACCCAGAACAAATTCAAGAAGTAAGCCCTTGGATTGAAACCGTTTTAAGAGTAGAAAAACCTTTTAAACGAGTTAGTTTAGATTATCGCAATGGACAACCTAGTGATGTAGTTGTCTCAACTCCTAACGGGGAAGTAGTTTTTGGCTTAAATCATCCCATCGTTATCGTAGCAGGTCCTTGCTCCGTGGAAAACGAAGAGATGATCGTGGAAACTGCCATGAGAGTCAAAGCAGCAGGGGCAAAATTTTTAAGAGGTGGAGCTTATAAACCTCGTACTTCTCCTTATGACTTTCAAGGTCATGGCGAAAGTGCATTAGAACTACTAGCCGCCGCTAGGGATGCTTCTGGATTAGGTATTATTACCGAAGTAATGGACACTGCGGATTTAGATAAAATTGTCGAATACGCTGACGTGATCCAAATTGGGGCAAGGAATATGCAAAATTTCTCCCTGTTAAAAAAAGTTGGCGCACAACCTAAACCTGTCTTACTTAAAAGAGGTATGTCTGCAACTATTGCTGAATGGTTAATGGCAGCAGAGTATATTCTTGCTGGGGGAAATACCAACGTTATTCTTTGTGAGAGAGGAATCCGCACTTTTGATAGAGAGTATGCTCGTAATGTACTAGATTTATCTGTGATTCCAGTTTTACGTTCTTTAACTCATCTACCCATCATGATTGATCCTAGTCATGGTACAGGTAAAGCGGAATATGTACCTAGTATGGCTATGGCTGCCATTGCTGGAGGTGCTGATTCTCTAATGATAGAAGTACACCCAAACCCAGCGAAAGCCTTATCGGATGGCCCACAATCCTTAACCCCTGATGCTTTTGATCGTTTAACGACAGAATTAGCAGTAATAGGAAAAGCCGTTCAGCGTTGGGAAACCTCTGTACCTGTTTTAGTTTAGCTTTAGAAAAAAGTCCCCATAACTGGGGATTTAGGAGAGAAAAAATAAGAAAAGGGTTTCATTGAGTTAGAAACTACAACCCATCAAAGAAATCCCACTGAATCAAATTTGCTTTTTGTTAGTTAAAGAATAACGTACCACTACTACCCGTTGCTAAGTTATTGGTAGTAAAGTTGTCAAATTCAAGCAACCTAGCTAGTAGATCCCCCGTACCAAAATTAGGATCTCCTGCTCTGCCGTTACCTAATCGTAGTTCAGTATTAAAACCAATTTTCACAACATCTATATTAGCGATGCCTGTAAAGAAGAATTGATCATTGATCATAAATTCAGTAATCGTATCACTACCATCACCCGAACGATATAATAATCTATCAGTATCTGTGGAACTATTCCCAAGAAATAAAAGATCATTTCCTTTACCTCCAGTTAGAGTATCAACACCCCTTCCACTATTGATAATGTCATTACCATCACCACCAAAAATTTCGTCATTACCAGCATCACCATTGATAGTGTCATTCCCAACATCACCACTGATACGATCATTCCCATTACCACCTTCGATACGGTCATTACCATTATCACCATTGATAGTGTCATTACCATCATCACCACTGATACGATCATCATCATCACCACCTAAGATACGGTCATTACCATCATCACCATTGATAGTGTCATTACCATCTCCACCTTCGATACGATCATCACTATCACCACTACTAATAATGTCATTACCGTTACCACCAAACAGACTGTCACGGTCAGTACCAGCTAAGATAATATCATTACCATCATCACCATTGATAGTGTCATTACCAGCCCCACCATTGAGAATGTCATCACCATCACCACCACGGATACCGTCATTACCATCACCAACAAAGATTGTGTCATTACCGTTACTACCATTGATACCGTCATTACCATTACCTCCTTCTATAGAGTCATTACCGTTACCACCATTGATACCGTCATTACCCTCACCACCTTCTATAAAGTCATCACCGTCACCACCTTCGATGTCGTCCCCACCATTACCTCCTTCTATAGAGTCATTACCTGTACCTCCCTCAATAGTGTCATTACCATCACCACCTAAAATAGTGTCATCATCAGCTCCACCATTGATACGGTCATTACCATCGTCACCGAAGATATGGTCTTCACCGTCATCACCATTGATAGAGTCATTACCCGTACCACCATTGATAGAGTCATTACCGTTACCACCAAAGATAGTGTCATTATCAACACCACCATTGATAGAGTCATCACCATCACCACCATTGATAGTGTCATTACCACCATAACCGAAGATCTGGTCATTACCAGCATCACCATTGATAGTGTCATTCCCACTATTGCTTAAGATACGGTCATTACCATCACCACCATTGATAGTGTCATTATTATCACTACCTACGAGAACATCATTACCCCCTTGACCGAAGATAGTATTATTACCCGTTCCACCATTGATAAAATCATCACCATCACCACCATTGATAGTGTCATTACCAACATCCCCTAAAATACGGTCATTACCATCACCACCGTCAAGATTATCATCACCAATACTACCATTGATAGTGTCATTACCAACATCCCCTAAAATACGGTCATTACCATCACCACCGTTAAGATTATCATCACCAATACCACCATTGATAGTGTCATTCCCAACATCCCCTAAAGGTCATTACCGTCATCACCGTTAAGATTATCATCACCAATACCACCATTGATAGTGTCATTTTCATTACCACCATTGATAGCGTCATTCCCAACACCACCATTGATAGAATCATTACCACTATCACCGAAGATACGATCATTACCTTCATCACCATTGATAATGTCATGACCATCACCACCTATGATAATGTCATGACCACCATCACCATCGATTGTGTCATTTCCGACACCGCCATTTATAGAATCATTACCAGCGCCTCCGAAAATTTCGTCATCACCGCCATCACCATTAATCGTGTCATTATCATTTCCTCCTAAAATTGTGTCATTGCCAACACCTCCAAAGATTTCGTCACTACCAGCATCACCTAGTATAGAGTCATCACCACTATCACCATTGATAAAGTCACTACTATCACCACCATTAATTGTGTCATTACCGACACCACCGAAAATGCGATCACGCCCCGTACCGCCTTCCATCGAGTCATCACCAACGTCACCTACGATAAAGTCATCACCAACGTCACCAAAGATAGAATCATTATCTCTACCCCCTAACAGACTGTCATCTCCGTTACCTCCACGAAGAATATCATCTCCATTTCCCCCACGAAGGGTGTCATTTCCAATATCTCCAGTAAGTATGTCATTACCTTCATCACCATTTATTACATCATCACCATCATCTCCTGAAATAACATCAATACCGTTTTCTCCATTAAGGGTATCATTGCCATCTCCACCGTTGATAATGTCATCATTACCCAGGGCATCAACAGAATCATTCCCGTTATTACCAAAAATAATATCTATAGAAGTTGATCCTGTAATGAAATCGTCATCTATAGTTCCGTTGATTAAACCTGAGCCTGATATTCTAGCCATAAAAAATTATTAATCCTAACACTTTTAGTTATAACTATTATAAGATGTTAAAAACATAATAAAAAACTATTTATTCTTAATCTATAGCCAAGAAGATTAAACCTAAAATCTTTATGAAACGGAAGTATTATTAATTGTTTTCGCTTCTTTAATTCAAGTTTGCACAAGAGAAACAGATGGACATAAATCTTTTCTTCGTAAAGTAGCAACTTGTAGCCTTAATATTTGTCGATGTAATTGAGAAGTCGTCATTTCGCTTAATTGAGCAGTAGAAAGAATACCTGAATGTAAAATTAAGCCACAATATTTACTTCCGACACTCTCTACACGAGATAAATCAGCTAAAGCAATCCATTTGAGGACATTTTTCAGATTTACTCCCATTTTAAAGGCTAATTCCTGGGGTTTTTGACTATTTACTCTCAATTTTAATAATTCTAAATTAGTATTTATACCTAGAGATTTAAGACCTTTTACGTCTATCCGACTTATACCCGGCAAATTTTCGATGTCAATCATTCTCAATTTTGAAATTTTAATGGTCAATCAAAAAAAATATCTTGCCATAAGTTCTAAGAAAAGATAAAATTTTTAACATAAAATTAAGATCATAGGGATATTCTATCAAAAAACAATTTTGAGAAGCAAAAACCCTGAAAGGTTATTGTAAACTAGATCTATTCCCACGTTTAGTAAAAATCACATTAATTAGGAGGAGCGTAGTCAATGGGGCTACCTTGGTATAGAGTACACACAGTAGTAATTAACGATCCGGGTCGTTTAATTTCAGTACATTTAATGCACACTGCATTAGTGGCAGGTTGGGCTGGATCAATGGCTTTATACGAATTAGCCGTTTTTGATCCTAGTGATGCTGTTTTAAATCCTATGTGGAGACAAGGGATGTTTGTTCTTCCCTTCATGGCACGTTTAGGGGTAACAGGATCTTGGGGTGGTTGGAGTATTACGGGCGAAACAGGTATTGACCCCGGCTTTTGGTCTTTTGAAGGTGTAGCGATCGCACACATAGTTCTTTCTGGATTACTTTTCTTAGCGGCTGTATGGCACTGGGTATTCTGGGATTTAGAACTATTTACCGATTCTCGTACTGGTGAACCAGCCTTAGATTTACCTAAAATGTTTGGTATTCATTTATTCTTATCTGGTTTACTCTGTTTTGGTTTCGGTGCATTCCATTTAACTGGATTATGGGGACCTGGAATGTGGGTATCAGATCCTTATGGCTTAACGGGTCACGTTCAGCCTGTAGCACCAGAATGGGGACCTGCTGGTTTTAATCCCTTTAACCCCGGCGGTGTAGTAGCTCACCATATCGCAGCAGGTATCGTTGGTATTATTGCAGGTTTATTCCATTTAAGTGTTCGTCCTCCCGAAAGACTTTATAAAGCCCTTCGTATGGGGAACATTGAAACTGTACTTTCTAGTAGTATTGCCGCCGTGTTTTTTGCAGCGTTCATCGTAGCAGGAACAATGTGGTATGGTAACGCAACTACTCCAGTAGAATTATTTGGACCAACCCGTTATCAATGGGATCAAGGTTACTATCAACAAGAAATTCAGCGCCGAGTACAATCTAGTATTGCTAGTGGTGCTACTGTAGAAGAAGCATGGGAAGCAGTTCCTGAAAAATTAGCTTTTTATGATTATGTTGGTAATAGCCCCGCTAAAGGTGGTTTATTCCGTACTGGTGCGATGAATAAAGGTGACGGCATCGCTCAAGGTTGGTTAGGACATCCTGAGTTTAAGGATAAAGAAGGTCGTGTATTAAATTTACGTCGTCTTCCTAACTTCTTTGAAACTTTCCCGATTGTTTTAACCGATGTTGATGGTGTTGTCCGTGGAGACATTCCTTTCCGTCGTGCTGAATCAGCTTTAAGTGTTGAACAAACTGGTATTACAGTTACTTTCTTTGGAGGAGATTTAGATGGTAAAACCTTTACAGATCCTCTCGATGTTAAACGTTATGCTCGCAAAGCACAATTAGGTGAACCTTTTGCCTTTGATACTGAAACCCTCAATTCTGATGGTGTATTCCGTACCAGTACTCGTGGATGGTTTACCTTTGGTCATGCTTGTTTTGCATTACTATTCTTCTTTGGTCATATTTGGCATGGTGCGCGTACTCTCTTCCGTGATGTATTCGCAGGGGTTGACCCAGATTTAGATCCAGAACAAGTAGAATGGGGATTATTCCAAAAAGTTGGAGATAAATCCACTCGTCGTGCAGAGTCTGCATAATTAATTTTCCGACAAGGAATGGAAGGAAATCAATTTTCTTTCTATTCCCTTTTCAATAGAATTAACAAAATAATAATAGAGGAAAAAAATGGAAAGTGTTGCTTATATTCTTGTGTTAGCGATGATGATTACAGTATTGTTTTTTGCTGTGGCATTTCGTGAACCTCCAAAAATTCAAAAATAGATATTTCAGATTAAGGCAGTGAAACTTATTTTTTTTACGCCTTAAATAATAAAAATATTAAAAGTCTTTTTCACCTATCTTCATTAAATCATCAATTTAGTTAAGATAGTACAGAAAGAGGCTTTTTTTATGAAAAGATGTTTCTAAAGTTATTTCATTCTGAAACCTATAGGAGTTTTACTTAATCCTTCTGTAGTTATTTTTTAATCAGAAAATCTCTTATTAATTTTGTCTAAATACTAATAAAAATTATGTTATGTCCTTCTTGTAATTACGAAAATACTAAAGTGTTAGAGTCTCGTAACACCGAGAAAGAACAAAGTATTAGGCGCAGGAGAGAATGTTTAAACTGTCATCATCGTTTTACCACTTATGAAAGAATTGAATTTGTACCCATTACCGTAATCAAAAAAGATGGTAGTACAGAATCATTCGATCGCTCAAAAGTAATCAGAGGAATAGTTCGCGCTTGTGAAAAAACAGAAATAGAAGCAAAAATAATAGAATCTTTAGTAGAAAAAATTGAATCTGACATTGAGGAAAAATCCCCAAGAGAAATAACGACTCAATACATCGGAGAATTGGTTTTAAGTCATTTAAGTCATCTTTCAGAAGTTGCTTATGTTCGATTTGCTTCTGTTTATGGTCAATTTACCAATATAGAAGATTTTGTAGAAACCTTAAAAGAATTACAAAATAAACAAAAAAAGATTGAAGACGATAATTAACTGAGGTTACTCAAAGCAAAATATTATTTAGGTATTGGATATTAGATATGAGGTATGAGGTTTTAGCTTTAAAATACAAGTTTTTTAAAATTTTGCTCCTTTTTAATGTTAGAGTAGATAATTGTCTATCATTAGTCAATCAATTTTTCCTAAAAGGAAATAAGTCAAAATTCAACTGATCGAAAAGATTAACTGTAAAAAGTAAAAAATTAGATCGGGTGGTGTCTAGTTCACGATGTATGTATGAGGCATACGGAGCTAATCAAAAGAAAATTTTTTCCAAAAATTAGTAACTATGAAAACTTATCAATGATAGAAATAGTAAATTTTATATTAATACCTATGTCTATCTAATCAGTAAACTTGAATAAACCTAAGTTTCTGAGGAGGGATTCAAAATTATCGTCATAACAAATAAATTAAAGAAAATAGAAGAAATGCCTATGGTCACTCAGACACAGACTCTAAACAATAATATTGGCTTTACTCATGAAGATTTTGCTGCTCTTTTAGATCAGTATGATTATCATTTCAGTCCGGGTGACATCGTTGCTGGAACTGTTTTTAGTATGGAGCAAAGAGGTGCGCTAATCGATATAGGAGCTAAAACCGCAGCTTATATTCCTGTTCAAGAGCTTTCGATCAATAGAGTTGATGATCCTAAAGAAGTATTACAACCTAACGAAACTAGAGAATTTTTTATTCTTACTGATGAAAATGAAGATGGTCAATTAACCCTTTCCATTCGTCGTATAGAATATATGCGCGCTTGGCAAAGAGTTCGCCAATTACAAGAAGAAGATGCCACCGTTTACTCTAATGTCTTCGCTACTAATCGAGGCGGTGCATTAGTCAGAGTGGAAGGTTTAAGAGGTTTTATCCCCGGTTCTCATATTAGTGCTAAAGATACTAAAGAAGATTTAGTTGGGCAAGATTTACCCCTCAAGTTTTTAGAAGTTGATGAAGAACGTAATCGTCTTGTGTTAAGTCATCGTCGTGCTTTAGTTGAACGTAAGATGAACGGTTTAGAAGTTAGCCAAGTGGTCATCGGTTCAGTGCGCGGTATCAAACCCTATGGTGCTTTCATTGATATTGGCGGTGTTAGTGGTTTATTACATATTTCTGAGATTTCTCATGATCATATTGATACTCCTCATAGTGTCTTTAATGTTAATGATGAATTAAAAGTGATGATTATTGACTTAGATGCAGAAAGAGGACGTATTTCTCTATCTACTAAGCAATTAGAACCAGAACCGGGTGATATGCTCAAAAACCGTGATTTAGTTTTTGAAAAGGCTGAAGAAATGGCTATAAAATTCAGAGAAAAATTATTAGCTGGTGAAACAGAAGCTGCGAAAGTAGATCCTGCTGAATTAGAAGGTATTTCTGCTGAGGAAGAAGTAATCATCGAAAATATTTCTAGTGATGATGTTTCTACGGTAGAAACTAACGACACCACTGGTGAGGAAGAACTCATCCCCACTGCTACAGAGTAGTTTTTAAAGATAACAAAAAATCTCCGTTGTATTTTTCAATTTTTATACATTGATTAAAACTCAACGGAGATAATTGCTTTTATCCCCCAAAATTATGTAGTTATATTACACATCAAAAATATTCTCTACCTTTGTTTGAAAGTAATCAGAAAAAAATTTTGGCGTTGCTGAATCAAGGTATGAAAATAAAAACTCAACAATCTGGAATACGTAACTGCCGAGGTATAGAGAAAATAGAAGCAGTGGAAAAAAAGATGATAAAATGATTTCTATGATGATAGAAGAACAAAACCTCAAAATAATTGCCTTAGAGAAAGACCTCGGCAGTTATAATTTAATCCCAAATAATTTGTATATCATAAGGAGCAAAAGCTGTATCTTTACTTATTATAGGCATTTTTTCTACTATGCTTTGAGCAATTAACAATCTATCAAAAGGATCATTATGATAAAAAGGTAAACGAGTTATTGTTGATATTTGTTTAAAATTTATTGGTAAAAGTTTATAGTCTTTTAATGTTAACTTTTCTTCAATATATTCTTCTAAAGGCAAAGCTAATGTTAACTTTCCTTTACTTTGTTTAATGCCCATTTCCCATATACTTACTAAACTAATGAATTTAGTTTCTTCCTCATTTTCCATTAATAGCCTTACTTTATCACTCAATTTAACATCCCCTGAGAAAAACCAAATTAGAGCATGAGTATCTAATAAATAGTTCATTATATATATTCTTGAAAATCGTCTAATGGTTCATCAAAGTTGTCACTAATAGCAATAATATCTTTATCACTGCCAAATAATGGAGAACGTTTTTTTTCTTGTTTTATTGAGCTTAATTTAACTATAGGTTGATGATTTTTAGTAATAATAATATCTTTCCCTTTAGCGGCTATTTCCAGTAATTGATTAATATGCAATACTGCTTGATCTATTTCAATAGTTTCCATTTCTTTCTATTATTTTAGATATTTTAGATACATATTTATCATAGCTAATTTTTTCTAATTTCTAACACGAGAAGAAAGTATGACGTTGCTGATTTTGAGTATGATTTATATTTATTGGCGTGCAGCTTTGCTGTGCCAGAGGCATAGTTAAATAGTAAGTATTCCAGATTGTTGAGTTTTTATTTTCATACCTTGATTCAGCAACGCCCACCAACACCAAAATTTAATTGTTAATTATTGATTGTTTTACTCTTCTTCAGGTTCAACTAAAGATTTATACTCATCGGCGGAAAATGTATCTTCTAACTCATCGTCGGGATTATCTAATCTAACTTTAATTAGCCATCCTTCACCATAAGGATCATCTGCTATCATTTCAGGAGATTCAATTAACATCTCATTACGGTCAATTACTGTACCAGAAACGGGAGCATAAATTTCCGAAACCGCTTTAACTGATTCAATTGTACCAATATTATCTTCAACACCAATGGCATCGCCTAATTCTGGTAGTTCGAGAAAAACAACATCTCCTAATTCTTCTATGGCAAAGGCACTAATACCGATAGTAGCAATTTCACCGTCTAAACGGACATATTCGTGAGAATCAAGGTATCTTAAATCATCAGGATATTCTAAACTCATGTCAAATAAATTTTATCTATAGATCCATAACTAATTATTCATGATCAATGGAGAATTGACAATTAATAATCTCCATAAAAACATTTTTTACTCTCTTACAATGAAAATTATCAACCTTAATACTAATTTTTACTTCAATCATTTTCATGAAACCTGAAACCTGAAATCTATTAAAACCTAACAAGTTAATGAGGGTAAATTATAAAATAAATACTTAATCATTTCATTTTGGACGAAATAAATGAGAATGTTCAGGGTGATATAATCGAGAGCGAAATTCATAATCTGAGAGTTTTTTTAATGCTGGACTGATAATATACATAGTTGTCCTAATTAAGTTATTATCTTCTGTGGCGATCGCCATATCTGTTAAAGGTACAATCATAATTTTTTCATCTTCCCAACCAACCCGATAACATACAGCCACAGGAGTATCAGGAGGATAATGTTCTAATAAATCCTCTTGAGCTTTGCGTATATGACGAGCGGCTAAATATAAACACAGACTAGCCTGATGAGCCGCTAAACCCCTCAATTCTTCCTTTTCTGGGACGGGGGATGCACTACCACTAACTCTCGTTAAAATGATAGTTTGCACTAAATCAGGGATAGTTAATTCACTACTAATTTTGGCGGCGGCGGCCTGATAAGCACTAATACCGGGTATCAATTCAAAAGGAATATTTGCCTCGGCTAATTGTCTCATTTGCTCATGAATGGCACTATAAAGGCATAAATCTCCCGACTGAAGTCTTACCACCGTTAAACCTTCCTTAACTTTTTCAATCATTAAAGGCACAATTTTTTCTAAGGTTTGATTACCCGTAGCAATTAATTGGGCGTTAGGTTTAACATCTTTTAAAATTTGTTTTGGCACTAAAGAATCTGCATATAAAATAACATCAGCTTGTTGTAAAATTTTATAGGCTTTAACTGTTAATAAATCTGGATCTCCTGGCCCTGCACCGATAAAATAAACACCTGATTTCATGTTATTTTCTTGTGTACTTAATGATAATTTTTTTATTTTTAACCTAAAATTGAATAATATGAAAAGTTTTTTCAGTCAAAATATTCATTGGTAATGATTTAACTTTAATTATTTTTAAGATCTTTTTTTTCAGATTTACTCTAACTTCAAATGCTTTCATCTATTTTTCTTTGACATTCTCAAATAATAACGTAATTTGAGACATTGGTTGTTCATGGTTAAATTACCTCTTTCACATTTTGTTACAATCATTTATGATAATTAAGTGAGAGATAAAAATAAATGTCTTTCAAAAGAATTTTCGTGCCTAGAAATATGATAAATTCTAAAATCGGTGTTGTTTAAATCAAAACTACACTTAACTCCCTTCAGAATCACTCTTAAGAGAAAATCCGACGGATTCTGACTCGTTTAACTAATATAGAAAAACTTATTATGGCAAAAGATCTCAGTAAATATAGAAATATAGGCATTTTTGCTCACGTTGATGCAGGTAAAACCACAACTACAGAAAGAATCCTTAAATTAACAGGTAAAATCCACAAAATTGGTGAAGTACATGATGGTGCAGCTACGACTGACTTCATGGAGCAAGAACAAGAAAGAGGTATCACAATCCAATCCGCCGCTACAAGCTGTTTTTGGAAAGATTATCAATTTAATATTATCGATACTCCCGGACACGTTGACTTTACTATCGAAGTATATCGCTCTTTAAAAGTACTTGATGGCGGTATTGGTGTATTTTGTGGATCTGGTGGGGTTGAACCTCAATCCGAAACTAACTGGCGTTATGCGAATGATTCTAAAGTAGCTCGTATTATTTATGTTAATAAATTAGATCGTACTGGTGCTGATTTTTATCGTGTCGTGAAACAAGTTAAAGACATTTTAGTAGCAACTCCTTTAGTCATGGTATTACCCATAGGCGTGGAAACTGAATTTAAAGGTGTGGTAGATCTTCTTACTCGTAAAGCGTGGATTTGGGATGATTCAGGAGATCCTTTTGCTTACACTATCGAAGAAGTTCCTGAAGATATGAAAGATGATGTAGAACTATATCGTGAACAGTTGATTGAAACTGCCGTTGAGCAAGATAATGACTTAATGGAAAAATATCTCGAAGGTGAAGAAATTGCCATTGAAGATGTTAAACGTTGTATTCGTAAAGGTACTCGTGATCTAGTTTTCTTCCCTACTTATTGTGGTTCTTCCTTCAAAAACAAAGGAGTACAATTAGTTTTAGATGGTGTCATTGACTATTTACCTGATCCGACAGAAGTTAACCCTCAGCCTGAAGTTGACTTAGAAGGTAATGAAACTGGGACTTTTGCCATTGTTGATCCCGAAAAACCTTTACGCGCTTTAGCTTTCAAAATCATGGATGATCGCTATGGTGCTTTAACTTTCACCCGTATTTATTCGGGAACTCTCAATAAAGGCATGACAATTCTTAATACCGCTACGGGCAAAACTGATCGTATTGGTCGTTTAGTGGAAATGCACGCCAATGATCGCATTGAAATAGATTCTGCACAGGCAGGAGATATTGTCGCTATCGTGGGTATGAAAAACGTGCAAACTGGTCATACTCTATGTGATCCCAATGAACCAGCTACTCTTGAACCGATGGTATTCCCAGATCCCGTTATTTCCATTGCTATCAAACCTAAAAATAAAGGTGGTAATGAGAAAATGGGTCTTGCTCTTAGTAAAATGGTACAAGAAGATCCTTCTTTCTACGTTGAAACAGATCAAGAAAGTGGCGAAACTATCATTAAAGGTATGGGTGAGTTACACCTTGATATTAAAGTGGACATCCTCAGACGTACTCATGGGGTAGAAGTTGAAGTCGGTCAACCTCAAGTAGCTTACCGTGAATCTATCACAAAAGTAATTAATGATAGTTACACTCACAAAAAACAATCTGGTGGATCTGGTCAATTCGGACGTATCGACTATACTGTACAACCGGGAGAACCGGGTACTGGCTTCCAGTTTGAGTCTAAAGTTACTGGTGGTAATGTACCCAGAGAATTTTGGCCAGCAGTACAAAAAGGTTTCCAAGCTAGTATTGTTAAAGGTGTGTTAGCTGGTTTCCCTTGTGTTGACTTAAAAGTTACCTTAACTGACGGTGCTTTCCACGCAGTGGATTCAAGTGCCATCGCCTTTGAAATTGCAGCAAGAGCGGGTTATCGTCAATCAATTCCTAAAGCCGGTCCTCAATTATTAGAACCGATCATGAATATAGACGTATTCACTCCTGAAGATCACATGGGTGATGTTATCGGAGATCTTAACCGTCGTCGTGGCATGATTAAATCTCAAAGTACTAATCCTATGGGAGTAAGAATCAAAGCTGAAGCACCTTTAAGTGAAATGTTTGGTTATATTGGTGATTTAAGAACTATGACTTCTGGACGTGGTCAATTCTCTATGGAATTTGATCATTACGCACCTTGTCCTAAAAATGTAGCTGATGAAGTTATCAAAGCAACTAAAGAGCGTGAATTAGCTGCTTCTAAATAAACTGTCGGGTGGGCATTTGCCCACCATCATGACTAATTTTTGTCAAGGATGAATTGAACCATCAGGCATAATAGTACTCCTAAGATTAACACCGTTTAAAGCGCTGTTGCGTAAATTTGCACCTTTTAAATCGGCGGAGAATAAAGAACCATCAATCATAGTAACACGATGTAAACAACTTTCTACCAAATTAATTTTTTCTAATAAAGCGTAACAAAAAATACAGTTTTTTTAGGTTCGTATCTTGTAGGTTTGCCATTCTAAGATCTGCACCCACAAAAGTAATCTTATTTTTATGGGATGATTTAATGTTTAATTCTGATAGTTTGACTTGACTGGTATTAGTATTATGTAAAACTGCCCCTGTGAAATTTGCTCCCCGAAGATTAGCTTTTTCTAAATTAACTCCTTGTAAAATTCCTTCACTTATATCTGCATTACGGAGTTGACTAAACTTTAAATCTGCATAATTCAAATTAGCTTCTGTTAAATCACAACCTTGAAGATTAGCTTCTGATAAATCTGCACGGCTAAAATCTGCCCCAGTTAAAATCACTCCGCTTAAATTTGCTCCCCTTAAATCTGCCCGAGTAAAATTAGCACCAGCAAAATTAGCCCTCGTTAAGTTACAGTTTTGCAAATTACTATAACTAAAATTAGTGTTTGCTAATGAAGATTTACTGAGATTTCCGTGACTTAAATCTACATTACTAAGATTTGCACCGTTTAAATTTACCCAACTTAAATCAGCATAACTGAGAGCTGCATTAGTTAAATTAACACCAATTAATTTTGCACTAATCATGCGAGTGTGAGTCAAATCTGCCCGACTAAAATTTGCACCGCTAAAGTCACTACCGCTCAAATTTGCCCAATTCAAATCGGCTCTAGTTAAGTCTATTTGCGTTAAATTAGCTTGAATTATATCTTCTCTGGATAAATTAACTTGACTAAAATCTTTTTGTCCTTGATCATATAATCTGAGCATTTCATCAGCATTCATGCTAAAAAACTATTTTTTTTAATAACATTATTTAACAATATTAATAATTAGGGGTTGCCTCATCCCAGAGTGATAAAGTTAGACAATAAGCAATTAACAGTTTTTATATTAATATTTATCGCTTTTTTCCCAAATATTCTTCTAATTATATTTGAGATACTAACTTTTAAAAATATTTGTTTATAACTTTATTTAAAAATCAAATTGACATTAAAATTATTCTTTTCTTTAGTAGTTTTATCTCTCCTATTAATATTTATTTATAAATAGTTTTTTTTGAATTTTATCTAAATATAAAGTAAATTTTTCTTGGGTAAAAAACTTGTGAATTTGTTCTCTTTGATTAATTAAATAAATACTGACTAAAGTTAAACTCACTCCTTGCCATTGTAGATCCGAAAGTGTTTCTTTTAGTAATAAATTTCCAAAAGTTAAGGCAAATATAGGAGTTAAAAAGGTTAAAGCACTTAAACTGGTTAAATTTCCCTTAGAAGCTAAGAAAAAGAATAAACCGTAGGCGATCGCACTACCAAAAATAGTAGCATAGGTAATAGAGAACCATGCAGTCAAATCAAGATTAATCCATTGAGAAGTTTCAAAGCGAAAACTAAGGATAAATAAAGCAAATCCTCCTATAACTAAATGCCAACCCGTAGCAACGACAGGATCAACATGACGAGAGATATAAGGTATCATCACAGTACCGATAGCCATGGAAAAGGAAGCAAGTAACATCAACCATTGTCCATTATCAAATAAATCTTGCCAACTAAACTCATTACTGGTGAAATTACCTTGCCACCAATTTAAAATCAATTCATCAGGTAAACCAATTAAACTAATCCCGATAATACCAATAAATAATCCTAACCATCCCCAAAAACCAATAATTTCTTTAAATAACCAACGGGATAAAATCGCTACAGCTAAAGGCTGAGAATCAATCATAACCGAACCTAAACCCGCATCTGTGCGCATTAAACCTTCACCGAGAAACCCTTGAAACATCAAGCCATCCACCAGAGAAAATAACCCTATCCATAGCCATCCCAATGGGGTTATGTGCTGATATTTGCCTAAAAAAATGGCTACTAATAACACTAAAATTCCTGCGGGGAAAATTCTTATTCCTGCCATAAATAGCGGCGTTGTTTGATGAATAACTCCTTTCATTGCTACCATAGCTGTGCCCCAAAGAAAAAAAGGTGCTATCAAGATAATTGGGGCAAAAAATGATGAATTATAATTAAGTTTAAATTGCATTAAGAGACAATATTGCGATGATTTCGTCTATGAGTTACATTTCTTTATCTTAATTTAACTTGAGTGTGAACTACCATACACCAAATCAAAGATTATGATGTAGGCTTCCTACCCAGAAACTAGCACAGTAGTAGATTTCTTACGTCCTCTATTACTGCGTCTTACAGTTTGACGATAGGCTTTATCCCCCGTTCCAGAGGTCTGTAGTATTCGTATTGCTTCATCTCGGATGTTAATTGCCGCATTTACGTCTCTGTCATGCTTTGTGCCACATTTTATACAAATCCAGTATCTTACATCTAGTGGTAAGCTACCTATTTTGTTTAAACACACATGACAAGTCTTTGAGCTTGGGAAAAATCTATCTACTTCAATGTAAACTTTTCCTTCAAATTCGGCTTTATATTTAAGCATCGTACAGAATTGTCCCCAGCCTACTTGCTGTATTGCTTTGGCTAGACAGTGGTTTTCCATCATACCTTTAACATTCAGATTCTCTACTGCAATAATTTGGTTGTCATTTACTATCATACGAAATAGTTTGTGCAGAAAATCCTCACGGCAATTAGTGATTTTTTTATGGACTCTAGCAACTTTTAATCTTGACTTATTTCGGTTATTTGAACCCTTTTGTTTCCTAGATAATTGTTGCTGTTTTCTCTTTAAATTAACTTCATGTTTTTTCAGTATTTTAGGATTATTAAATTTACTCCCATCACTGGTAATACAAAAATGCGTTAAACCCAAGTCAATCCCGATGACTTTACCTTCTGTTGATATTTCAGGTTTATCTTTACCGTCATCAACAAGGATAGAAGCATAGTATTGATTACAGCAGTTTTTAGTAATAGTAACAGTCTTAATTTTTCCCTCAATAATACGATGAAATTTTGTATAAATTAAACCGATTTTAGGAACATTTAAACAGTCATTTTCTACCTTAACATTTGCTGGATATTGCAAAGATTGTTTACCATGCTTACATTTAAAATTGGGATATTTAGCCCGTTTTTCAAAGAAATTATTAAAAGCAACACCTAAATTTAAACAAACTTGTTGTAAACATTGAGAATAAGTTTCTGATAACCAAGCAGTGTCTTCCTGTTTCTTTAATTGAGGAAGTAACTTTTTGACATCATAACTAGATAATCCTTTACCTGTGGCTTGGTAAGTTTCATTGATCAAATTAAGAAAATGATTCCACACCCATCTACAAGAGCCAAAAGCTGACGCTAGAAGCACTTTTTGAGATGTATCTGGATAAATTCTGACTTTGATAACTTTAAGCATTTAAGATAAATTCTTTTTAATATAATTTATGTTAACGTAATACTATGATTTTATGCAATGCAATAGACCTTGACGGCGATTCCTGCCGTAGGCACTGCGTAGCAGCCCTCACACTGATTTTAGTGGGTGTTTTTTTGAAAAATACAGTGTAAGGCTTCGAGCCGTTGAAGCTAAATTCAATAGAAATAGGAGATAGGAGTTAGGAGTTAGAAAGGAAATGGGGAAAAATATTGAATAGCCTATAAATTTATTCTTTAAAAACCCAAAGCCCAAAGCCCAAAACCCAAAGCCCAAAACCCAAAGCCCAAAACCCAAAGCCCAAAGCCCAAAGCCCAAAGCCCAAAGCCCAAAACCTGAAACCTGAAACCTGAAACCTGAAACCTGAAACCTGAAACCTGAAACCTGAAACCTGATATTCAAAGCATCAAACTTAAGTTTCATCATAAAAAAATAGCGTGATTGAGAAAAAATCGTATAACCTTAAATGTATATAAAGTATGGAAAATAAATATGACCCAACAACCTACCACAGAATTACTTTGTACCCCTACTATTAAGGTAGAAGACGATCGCACAGGTATGAGTTCAGAAACCCTGAAACGAGCGTTTTTAGATAACCTTTTTTATATTCAAGGTATTGATCGTTCAGACGCATCTAATTACGATTATTATGTAGCCTTAGCCTATACTATTCGAGATCGGTTATTACATCGTTTTATCAAAACTACTAATACTTATAAAACGAATCCCCAGACGAAATTAGTTTGTTATTTTTCGGCCGAATTTTTGATGGGTAGATATTTAGGTAATAACTTAGTAAACCTTGATATTTACGAACAAGTTGAAAAAGTTATCGCTGAATTAGGTTTGAATTTAGATGAATTAATCGAGCAAGAACCAGATCCAGGGCTAGGAAATGGCGGTTTAGGGCGATTGGCAGCGTGTTTCCTTGATTCTTTAGCAAGTTTGGAAATTCCTGCTATTGGTTACGGTATTCGCTACGAATTTGGTATTTTCTTTCAACTTTTACGAGACGGTTGGCAAGGAGAAATGCCTGATAACTGGTTAAGATTTGGTAATCCTTGGGAATTAGCCCGTCCTGATGAAGCAGTACCTGTGAAGTTGGGTGGCTATACTCAAGGTTATTATGATAGTAAAGGACATTATCGTGTTTCCTGGATACCTGAGCGCACGGTTTTAGCTATTCCCCATGATACTCCTGTACCCGGTTATAAAACTAACACTGTTAACCCCTTGAGATTATGGAAAGCAGAAGCTAGTGAAGAATTTAACTTTGAGGCTTTCAATGCTGGTAATTATGATCGCGCGGTAGAAGAAAAAATTAACTCTGAAACCATCTCAAAAGTACTTTATCCTAACGATAACACCCCAGCAGGAAAAGAATTAAGACTTGCTCAACAATATTTCTTCGTTTGTGCATCCTTACAAGATTTAATTAGTCTTCATTTACGCAATAATAAAAATCTTGATAATTTTCATGAAAGAGTCGCTATTCAACTTAATGATACTCACCCCGCCATCGCCGTTGCTGAATTGATGCGTCTATTTGTCGATGAACATGGTTTAGACTGGCAAAGATCATGGTATATTACCCAAAAAACCTTATCTTATACTAACCATACCTTATTACCTGAAGCCTTAGAAACATGGGATGTCAGCTTATTTGAAAAACTCCTCCCCCGTCATTTAGAAATCATTTACGAAATCAATCATCATTTCCTTTCTGATGTACGCACATGGTATCCCGATAATGAACAATTACTCTCTCAAGTGTCCATTATTGGTGAAGGTAACGGCAAAAAAATTCGTATGGCTAATTTAGCTTGTGTTGGTAGTCATGCCATTAATGGTGTTGCCGCTTTACATACTAAATTACTCAAACAAGATACTTTAAACGCTTTTGCTTTTCTTTGGCCTGAAAAATTCTACAATAAAACTAATGGTGTAACTCCTCGCCGTTGGATGGTATTAAGTAATCCTAAATTAGCACAACTTATAACCTCAAAAATTGGTGACGGTTGGGTAAAAGATTTAAGCCAAATTCAGCAAATTGAAAAATATATCGATGATGCTGATTTTTGTCGTCAATGGCGTGATATTAAACAAGCCAATAAGCAAAGATTAGCAGAATATATTTTCAAACAACGGGGTATTGAAGTTGATGTTAACTCCATTTTTGATGTGTTAGTCAAAAGAATTCATGAGTATAAACGTCAACATTTAGACGTTTTAAATATTATTACTCTTTATAATCGCATCAAACGTAATCCAGATCTTAACATTGCACCCCACACCTTTATTTTTGGCGGAAAAGCTGCCCCCGGCTACTTCATGGCGAAATTGATTATTAAATTAATTAATAGTGTTGCTGATGTAGTTAATAAAGATCCAGATATTAGAGGACGTTTAAAAGTTGTGTTTTTACCTAACTTTAACGTATCTTTAGGACAAAAAATTTATCCTGCTGCTGATGTTTCTGAACAAATTTCCACCGCTGGAAAAGAAGCCTCTGGTACTGGTAATATGAAATTTGCCATGAATGGTGCATTAACTATCGGTACTTTAGATGGTGCTAATATCGAAATTCGGGAAGAAGCTGGAGAAGAAAATTTCTTCTTGTTTGGTTTAACTGCTGAAGAGGTTGCGACAACTAAGGCTAATGGTTATAACCCCCGTCATTACTACGAAAATAACTCAGAACTACGAGAAGTAATTGATCGTATTGCTGATGGTTATTTTAGTCACGGTGATACTCAAATGTTTAAACCTATTGTTGACTCTTTGTTATACGATGATCAATATATGTTATTAGCTGATTATCATTCTTATATTGAGTGTCAGAAACAAGTGGCGATCGCCTATCAAGATCAAGAAAAATGGACAAGAATGTCAATTCTCAATAGCGCTCGTATGGCTAAATTCTCTAGTGATCGTACTATAAATGAGTACTGTAATGAGATTTGGAATGCCAAACCTGTAAAAATCGACTTAGAAGATTATCAAGGATAAATACATTAGTTGACGTTGACATTTAATACATAATAAGGGTTGAGCAATGTTCAACCCCTACAAAATCTTTTTTTCCTATCTCCCTATTCCACTAAAATTTTATGTATATACTTAGGTTTTATTGGCTAATTCTTCTTTAAGTAATTTTTTATAAATTTGTGGTAAATATTGAGACATGGAATTATTTTCGATACCGTAACCTAAACTTGTCCATGTTGGGGATAATAATTTTAAAACTTGTTCAATTTCCCCTTTTTTTAATAATAAAGTAATATCTGTATTCCATGAGTGAGAATCTGTGAGCCAATTATATAACACTTCATCTTGAAATTCTGGCTCAAAACTATAATCTTTCCACAGTAGAAACTTTGAAGGATGAGGATGATATTCTGCTGCTTTTTCTGCCCAAGTAGTATTTAAGAATTGGTATCTTCCCGATGCCGTGGTACATTTTCCTTCATTGGGGCCATTTTCGATAGTCACACAAATATCAGGATGTTTACTCAAATCACTCACATATTTTCCGCTATAAATAACATGGTAAGGATTAAGATAATTCGATTCACTAGCACTAATAGTGCGCATTAATGCCCTAATATAAGGATTACCCCCTTTCATTACTAATGGTGGGCTTCCATAGAGACTAGAAATAAAATGTTGACTGGCTTTTTTGATAGGGTTTTTTTTCTCTTGAATTAAAAAATTGATTAATCCTGATAGCATGATTAAAAGGATAATGGTTTTCAGAGAATTGCTGAGTAGAGAGGAAAAATTCTGTTTCTCATTACTTAAATTAGTCATACTATCTATCTATTACCGTAATCACTCAATTTAAAAGTTTATCCATATAGTAATAGTATAATAATTTATGATCTCAGTGGATCTTGAAAAGAAGAAATTATCAATTTTTAACTATTTATTTAACTTCTCAAAAAAATCTAATGTGCTCCTTTTCGATGCAATACGACTTTTATGGTTGCTAAAATTAAACTTATATCGTACCAAATAGACCATTTTCTTTGATAATCAAGATCTAATGATACTACTTCTTCAAAATCATCCACTAAAGAGCGTCCATTTACTTGCCATTCTCCTGTAATACCCGGTTTAACTCTTAATCGTAACCAATGACGTTCATTATACCATTGCACTTCATCTGGGGTAGGAGGGCGAGTGCCTACTAAACTCATCTCTCCTGTTAATACATTCCAAAATTGAGGAAATTCATCTAAGCTCGTTTTTCGTAAAAAATGTCCTACCTCCGTAATGCGAGGATCTGCATTATTTTTAAATATATGCCCTTTTGCTTGGTTTTCTACTAAGTGTTTCTTTTGATCCGCATCGTTATACATTGAACGAAACTTCCAAATACGGAAAGGTTTTCCTTGTAATCCGCATCTAATTTGACTATATAAAATTGGCCCTTGACTATTTTTTTTAATGGCGATCGCTACGGGAATAAAAATTAAGATTGTAATAAATAATCCCACTAAAGCACCGATAATGTCAATAATTCTTTTGATTTTACTATGGGCAGAAATATGCACAGATAAATTAATATTAGATGAACAATTTTTAGAAAAGGAAAACAGAGAAGATACATTTTCTAACATAGTGTTTGAGAAAAGCATAATTATGTAGATACTCCAAAAGGGCTGGATTTATATATCAAATTATCAAAATTTTTACTTTTGAGTGGATACTTTTTGAAATTTATTCTCAAAGTCAAATTTTAGAAAATTTACATTATTGGAATAGAATAAAACTTAAAAAAATCACAATTAACTATAAACAAAAATATTATATTTAAACGACTTAAAATAATCTATAATGTTTACATTTTAATGATTTGCTGTTTTTTAGAGTTAAAATATTACTATAATGATAAAAGATTTATTGCATCAGTAAAAAAATTGATTCTTCATTATAAAATACCCTATTTTTTAGTAATCTTAACCTCTATTTTTTAAAGATTTCGTAAAGAGAATAACATAAAAAGTAAGTAAAATTTCGTAGAGTACAAAAGATTATTTTGATACCATTGACTAACAAAGACGATAAGTAAAATTTTCTGTTTGATAATTTACAAAAATTTAAAAAAAACCAGTATTTTTAAGTATCAAACCTAAGTATTTAATCATTACTCAGATTTGACAAGAAAGAAAAAATTAGTAGCTTTCAACACATTCTCAAATTTCATCTTCCCAAAAACATTAAATAGGAAAACGTTTCATTTTTATAGCGGCTTCTTTTGCCGTTTTAATTAAATTAGTGCCTACTCCCGTCACTTGAGGTATTTGTACTAATACATCCACGGTGCGACGAAGAATACGCACAATATCCCCTTCATCAAGAGTTGTATTAGCCGAAATTTGTTCCCATGTTGCCCCTAAACACCACGCCTCGGACAAGCCAATCATATCACGTTCTAACCATACAGGCATAGAAATATCTTGACGAGTTTGAGCTTGATATAATCGCCGACGAATTTCCCATAATTCTTGTTCAGGATTATAGTTTATGTCCTCTATTTTTTGCAATCCCAAAGCGTCTAAAACTTCTGGAGAGGGTTGATAGCCTACCCATGTATCAAATCGTGGTGGTTCAGTAATTAAAGCAGTAATCACCGCAGCTAAATGATGAGGGTTAAGGAAATCAAGACGATGAGACATTAAAGCTAAACCTAACCAAAGTTCATTTTCTCCTCGAATAACAGCAGATGCTTCTCCTAATAGAGTGGGAGTAAATCCGTCTAAAGCGTCAAATTCTCGCAAAATTTCGATCAAAGCCATGAATTCCTGCCAATAATAAGAACTATTAGACTTATAACGCTGATATTGACTTTGAATTTTACTTAATTCTTGTTTTAGTAATTGCCGTTTACGATTATTTTTAAGTATTTGTGCAATTTTATCAACTTTATCTAAAGGATTTTCGTTAATCGCTTTTTCTACTTCCGCAATGCGTTGTTGTTGTAAGATAATTTCATCACTAGGAGGAGTATATTCTTGCTCATATTCCTTAATTAGTTGACTGAAGGCTAAAGTATTTTCATTACCATTACATAATATTCCCACCTTCACTTCTGTTACTTCAGGTAAATAGATTGATTCAATAATGTTACTTGGTATTGCACCAATATTAATATCTATAACATCATTAAAAGAGGCAATATACCAGTTATTATCTTTACCTAAACACAGTAAAAATTTTTGATTTCCGTTAGGAATATGAGCTAAAAATACGCCTTGAATATTATAAGGATTTTTTTTATTTTCCCTACTTAAATTTAAAATGCTCCCTGAAGGTAAATTTTCTAAATAAGGTGTAATGGCTCTTTGTCTTTGAGTTAGCCAGTTTTTTTGAAATAATTTCAAGATTTTTTTCTCTTGTTTTCGTCTTTCTTTTAATTTCTCATAATCGGCTAATTCTTTACTATTAAAATTAGCTAACATAACATCTAACTTAGTTAATTCTGTGGTATAAGATGCGATGGCTTCTTCTTGAGGAGAAAGTTGTAATTGTGCTAAATATTCAGCAAAACTTAACTCTAATAACTCTTTGGCTTCATCGATGGTATGTTTTTGTAATAAATTTAAAACCATGCCGTAACTAGGAGTGAACTGACTGCGTAAAGGTTCAGGAGGTGCTTTTGCTAGTTTAAACGCAATTAAAGCCCCTTCAAAGGGAGTTTGAACGGTAACGACGTATCCCACCTCATCCATGCCCCTACGTCCTGCTCTACCGGCAATTTGGAGGAATTCTGAGGGAGTTAATAAGCGATGTCCATCGTCACTTCTTTTTTTCAACGCCGAAATTACTGTTGTACGCGCAGGCATATTAATTCCAGCAGCAAGGGTAGCAGTAGCAAAAACAATTTTAACTAAACCTAATTCAAATAATCTTTCAACTAATTCTTTCCAAGCAGGTAAAATCCCAGCATGATGGGCCGCAATTCCTCTGGTTAAAGGTTCAATTTGACTACTTCTAACTAATTCACTATTATCAGCTAAAAATTTTAATAAACGTTCTTTAATTAGAGGTTTTTCCATTAAATAATCTACTAATTCTTCCCCCGATTGATCATAATTAGCAATAAAGGCGATAATCTTTTTATAGGCGATTTCATGCTCTTTTTTAGCAAATTCTACTATTTTATCCTGTAATTCAAAATTTTCAATCATGAGAAAATACAGTAAATAAAGTAATATTTTTCTACTTTCTTCTGGGGTAACTAAGTTAAAATAACTCAAAGATTCTACCGCTTGATCACATCCTCTACGACTAAAAATAATATAAATAGCAGGAAGCATATTTCTACTATTTAATTGTTGCACAATGGTTTTAATATTAGGACAATCTTGAGGGTTAAATTTACCTCTTTTATTAGTAGCTAAAACACTTTTTAACTGAGGATTTAACTTATTATTTCTTTCATTAAAGAGTGAATATAAACCTTTATTGTGACTAAAATAAAACTTTAATGGTACAGGTCGAAAATCAGAATTAACTAACTTACATTCGCTAATATTATTCTGTTGAAAATTCGCTTTGCGAACATTATTTATCCAACGACATAATTCTTCAGGGTTGCCAATGGTTGCCGATAATGCCACTAAATGAATATGAGGAGGACAATAAATTATAGATTCTTCCCATACCGTACCACGGCCGGGATCACTGATATAATGACATTCATCTAAAATTACAGATTGTACATCTCTTACGGAAGTACCCACTTCGCCGATAGGAGTACTATAAAGCATATTTCTAAATATTTCAGTCGTCATGACAATCACTGGAGCGGAAGGATTGATTAAAACATCCCCTGTAATTAAACCGACTTCTGCATATATTCCTGAATCAGGCAGTAAAGTTTGACCAAATTTTTGCTGAAAATCTCGAAATTTTTGGTTAGAAAGTGCTTTTAAAGGAGTTGTATAAAATACTCTTTTTCCTTGAGTTAAAGCGCGATAAATGGCATATTCTCCGATTAAGGTTTTACCTGATCCTGTAGGAGCTGTAACTACAACAGATTTATTTTGATCTAAATAGCCAATGGCTTCTTGTTGAAAATCATCTAAAATATAAGGAAAAATAGTCTTAAAATCTAGTTCAATGGGATTCATAGTTATTTATTAATCTGGGAAAAATACTGTAGAGAAATAATTTATAATTCAGATTTAAAACCATTTTTTCAAAGACAAAATAAGAAAATTTTATGGATTTTAATTCTTTTTTGATATACATAATTAGTTATTGTATATTATCCTAGATTAAGGACTTATTAACAATTTTACCGAATTTTTTGATCTATAGCAGATACAAGATCTTGTTATATCTTATCTTAAAGAGTATTTTTCCCCTTCGAGACTTTCATCATGAGTGGCTTGTTGTTATTATTAACTTATCTTAAAAAATTCAATATAATCTTAAAATATATTTCTGATGAGTAAGTGGTTAGAACATAGTGTACAAGTAGAAGTTGATACTCCTATTGATTTAGTTTGGAGTTTATGGTCTGATTTAGAACAAATGCCTCGTTGGATGAAATGGATTGAGTCCGTTAAGATTTTAGCAGACGATCCTGATTTATCTCGTTGGCAATTAGCTAGTGGTAGTTTCAAATTTACTTGGTTATCTCGCATTGTCAAGCTAGAAACTAATCAAATTATTCAATGGGAGTCCGTGGATGGACTTCCTAATCGTGGTGCAGTACGTTTTTATGATCGTCATGGTAGTAGTATTGTAAAACTAACTATTGCCTATGCTATACCCGGTATTTTAGGGCCATTAATGGATAATTTATTTTTAGGACAAATTGTCGAATCAACTATTCAAGCTGATTTAGATAGATTTAAAGTTTATGCTTCTCAAGTACAATTAAAATCTTGATTTTTTGTTACATTAAATAGTAGAACTCTAGCAAAATAATTCGAGGTTGAAATAATATTTATGAAACGTAATTTTAACATTCAATTTTTAAATGGTTTTGGTGGTTTATTAGGAAAATTAGCTATCTTACTCGGAAAATTTTTCCCTATTTATATTTTAATATTTATTGCTTATGGTGATAGCTTTTTACCTTCTCCTTTAAGTGATTTAAGTTATAATACCAGAACTAAAATTAATGAAGTTTTATTAGGTTCAGTTAATACTGATAAATTAAAAAATAACAAATACAATAACAAAAAAAATGACAAAGTTGTGGAAGATACTATGAAATAAATAGTAACTTTTAAAACATAATTAATCATAAATATGTATAGCTAACCAAATACAGAAAGGATCTTTAGAAGTTTTAATTACTTGATGAGGAGTATTTGCACTTATAAAAAGATAATCTCCTGATGTTAAATCATAGATTTTTTCCCCTACTTGTAAACGAGCTTTTCCTTGTAATAAAATTACCCATTCATCTTGAATTTGATTATAAATAATATTATCAGGTTGATCACTACTAATAATTCTTTCTATAACAACATTTTTACAACGTAATATTTCTTTAAAATCTTCTCCTTTTTCCAAAGAAAATATCTCAGTAAAAATATTTTTAAAATTATTATTCATCGCAAAAAAAAATTATGGTTTAATGGGTTGTAAACGACTCACTTTTAAGGTGAAATTACCGCCTTCTGTAATCCCAAAAGCCTTAACTCTGATAATATATTTACCACTTTCGGTAATTCGAGTAAACAAAAGAGAATTACTTTCACTATCACTTCCATCATCATTTTCCGCTATAGTTGCACCATTTTCTGATATTAAAACCACAAGACTATCAAAATCATCAGAAATTAAATCAATAGCAATTTGATTATCTTTTTCTAAATTAATGAAATAATCTTTGGCAAAACCACCTTCTCCTGTTGGTATATCATCTTTAGTTAGTTTATCTGTAATTAGTTGATTTTCTTCTATAGGAATTGGATTATATATTTTCGATTGTGCGAAAACAGGATAACTTAAACTAGGAGGAATAATCAGTAAACAAAAATAACAAAAAACAAGATTAATTTTATTCATTATTGACAAAATTTAAAGTTTTATTTATGGTTATAGAAAAATTATAAGTCATTTATTAGTTTAAAAATCCCAGTCTTCTTCTTCCTCTTCTAAATCGTCATAATTATTATCAACTTTTTCATCATAAGCAGGAGAAATAACCCGATAAGGGGCATCATAAATCCCTTTTTTATTACGATTATTTGATATTTTTATTTGAGAATTATTTATTTCTGTAGGTGGTTCAGAATTAGGGATAATTTCCGTTTTTTCTTTTGGTTTATAAGAATAAGGAGAAGCCTCACGAGTTTTTATCATAGCTTCTGATGGCGGTTTTGATGATACAGGAATAAATTGTTTTTCTGGTGGTATTTCTTCAGATACAGATGTTTCTATTTTATTTTCTTTTTCTAAATTTATTGACTCATTTTCTTCTAAAAATTCTTGATTATTTTCTGTAATTAATTCCTCCTCAAAATCAAAGTCAAAATCTGGATCATAAACTTCATTTATAGGGGGTGGAGAAATTGGTTTTTCTTCTAATTCAGGTTCTGATTTTGGTTGATTAATAAAAGGTTTTTCTGGTTCAGGTTTTGGTTGATTAATAAAAGGTTTTTCTGGAGTTGAAGGAGGATAATTATAAGGATCATCGGAGGAAAAAGGCTGATTATATTTTTGTTTAGTAGTGGGATTATTCGCTAAAATTTGGATAATTAAACTAGACAAAATTCCAGCACATAATGACAAAATAAACCATAGTGATAAAGGCAAAATAGGAGATTTAAAACCTAAAAAAACTAAGGTAATAGGTTGTAAATTTTGAAAATAAAATAAAACAATTATTATAATAGTTATTAAAAAAAATAACGCTTTTAATCCCATACTTAGTTATGCCTCTTGAATAGTAAATAGTTATTAATTATTTTCTCTAGTGTAAACTTTTTCACCTAATAAGATAGTGTATGTTTAGTTTTTTTATGGTAAGATAAATTTGATATTTCACTTTTAAATTCAATGTGAAACTCACACAATAATAAATTCAATTTTAGTTTCATTAAGATTCATGTCTTTTTTACCAAAATATCGACCAGAAAAATTATCATTAGGGTTTTTAGAACAAGAAATATTAGAAATTATTTGGGATTTAGGTTCAGCTAGTGCTAAAGATGTTCATGAAAAAATTTTAGCAGATCCTGAGCGAGAATTAGCCTACGCTTCTGTGATGACGGTTTTACAACGATTAACCAAAAAAGGTTGGATACAATACGTTAAAAAAAGTCGTGCTTTCTATTGGTATCCTCTCATCTCGAAAGATCAAGCACAAGCTATTAAATCCTACGAACAATTAAATAATTTTTTAGCAGTTAGTAACGCTGATGTAGTTGCTTCTTTCGCTGATAGTCTCGATACTGCTAGTGTACAACAAATTCAAGATATTGCTGATCGTCTAGCTCAAATTCGTAAAAATAGAGAAGAAAAAAATAATTAAAATGCACTTTATCTTCATTATAACGGCTTTATTTATTGCTTATAGTATTCGATTAATTAGTCAATTAAAAGTAATAAATTATCAAAAAAAATGGGGTTTATCTTTATTTTTATTTGCCTTTCCTCCTTTACTTTTATTTATGACTTGTATTACTGTATTAATGATGGGTTATCATGGTGAAATGTGGGGAATAAAAGCTAGTAAATTTAGTTATTATTTAGCGGTATCTTTTCTAATTTTTGCTATCTTTAGCCTTATTAAAATCAGTTGGGATCTTTATAAATTAACTCATCTTGTCCAAAAATATCCTTTACAAATTATTAATGGAAAACAGATCAAAATTTTACAAACTTCTTTTCCTTATGCTGCTCAAGTTGGTTTTTATTCATCACAATTAGTAATAAGTACTGGATTAATAAAATTACTATCTCAAGAACATTTAGAAGCCGTAATAGCCCATGAATCAGCCCATGAAATCCACAAAGATCCTTTCTTTTTCTTTTGGCTATCATACTTAGAAAGACTAACATTTTGGCTACCAAATAACGAAAATTTATGGAATAATTTACTACTTTTAAGGGAATTAAGAGCAGATTATACCGCCGCCAAAACTGTTGATTATTTACTCATAGCAGAAGCATTATTAAAGGTAACAAACGCTGCTTTAAAACAACCAAAAAAATTGACTTTTGACCTAGAATGCCCTTTTCTTAATTATCGTTTACAAGAAAGAATTGAAACTTTATTAGATAATTCTAACTTTTCTCCTAAATTAAATTTGTGGCAGATAATGTGGTTAATTTTAGTCTTTATTCCTTGGATATTTTTCCCTTTTCATAATCCCTGCTAAAGAGAATTAATAATATTGATTAAATTAAATTAAAATATAAAATATTGTCAACATTGATCTAACGTAAAACTATCAAAAAGTTAAACAGATTTACCATAATTATTTTTCTTTGATGATGTACTTTTTTTTAAGGTCATTGTAGGGTAAAATTAGTCTATTAAATTAAATTACTTTGTTTGGTAATCATGATCTTTCCTGATTTCCCCGAATTTTCGGCTTTAACTTCAAAAGGAAATTTTATTCCTATTTATCGTGAATTAGTCGCAGACTTAGAAACCCCTGTCTCAGCATGGTACAAAGTTTGTGCAGATCAACCCTACAGTTTTTTATTAGAGTCCGTAGAAGGGGGAGAAAATCTTGGTAGATATAGCTTTTTAGGTTGTGATCCCGTTTGGATATTAGAAGCTAGAGGTAATCAAACTAAACAAATTGATCGTCATGGACAAGAAAAAAAATTCACTGGTAATCCTTTTGATGTCATTAACCATTGTTTAGAATCCATTAAACCCGTAAATTTACCTGAGTTACCAGCAGGTATTGGCGGTTTATTTGGTTATTGGGGTTATGAATTAATTTCTTGGATTGAACCAAAAGTAACAATTTATCCCCCCCTTGAAGGAGATTTACCTGATGGCGTTTGGATGCAATTAGATAATTTACTCATTTTTGATCAAGTTAAACGGAAAATTTGGGCCATCGCCTATGCAGATTTAAGACAAACAGATTTAACTTTAGAAGAAATTTATCAACAGGCTTGTGACAAGATTACAAAATTAGTAGTTAAATTACAACTACCTTTACCTGCGTTAGCCAAACCCTTAGAATTTAATGCTGTTGACCATAATCAAGATTCGGGAAATAGTCAATATACAAGCAATACTACCAAAGAAAAATTTTGTGCTAATGTCGAAAAAGCGAAAGAATATATTAAAGCAGGAGACATCTTTCAAGTAGTTATTTCTCAAAAGTTACAAGCTAGTTATCATGGCAATCCATTTGAGTTATATAGATCTCTAAGATTGATAAATCCGTCCCCTTACATGGCTTATTATAGTTTTAATGGTTGGCAAATAATCGGATCATCTCCAGAAGTGATGGTAAAAGCCACAAAAACTGATGACGGAAAAACTAAAGCAACATTACGTCCTATAGCTGGAACACGCCCTAGAGGTAAAGATTATCAAGAAGATCAAGCCCTAGCACAAGATTTATTAAATGATCCCAAAGAAATAGCCGAACACGTCATGTTAGTGGATTTAGGCAGAAATGATTTAGGTAGAGTTTGCGTTAAAGGAAGCGTCAATGTTGATGAATTAATGGTAATTGAACGTTATTCTCATGTCATGCACATCGTCAGTAATGTGGTTGGGGAATTATCCCCAGATTATTGTGCTTGGGATTTATTAAAAGCTGCATTTCCAGCTGGTACAGTTAGCGGTGCTCCAAAAATTCGAGCAATGGAAATTATTAATGAATTAGAATCTGAAAGAAGAGGCCCTTATTCTGGAGTTTATGGCTATTATGATTTTGAAGGTCAACTCAATACCGCTATAACTATTCGTACCATGATTGTGGAAAATATTGACGGCACAGAAAATCACCGAGTTTATGTTCAAGCTGGGGCTGGATTAGTAGCCGATTCCGAACCAGAAAAAGAATATCAAGAAACTTTAAATAAGGCAAAAGGTTTATTAGAGGCTATTCGTAGTTTAAGTTAAGGAAATTTTTACCTTTGAGTTTAAGTGAGATCTTGCATCAGATCAACTTATTTAATAAGCAAAAGTCAAAAAATCAATTTTAGGGAGGTTTCAGGTTTTATTCCTTTTTCCTTTGCCCTTTGCCCTTTACCCTTGGGATTTAGGGACAAAAACCAAACCAATAACCTTTACCGTAAAGAGTATGAATTAAAATAGGCTCATTTTCTGTTTCTATTTTACGTCGCAGTAAACGAACCATAGCCGCTACAACATTACTACTGGGTGCTTCTTCTTGTGACCAAAGATATTCAAAAATTTGTTCTTGAGTTACTAATTCATTGATATGTAAGCTAAAAAACTGTAATAATTTTATTTCTTTTTCTGATAATTTAATTAATCTACCGTTACGATAAGCTATTTGATTATCAATTTCTAATTCTAGGTCAATAACTTTTAATTTCTGGCTATTTTGCTGATTTTTTGATTCTAAACTCACAGATCGTCTTAATAACGCTCTCACTCTCGCTAATAGTTCTCTTAACTCAAAAGGTTTAATTAAATAGTCATCTGCACCAGCATCTAATCCTAACACTCTATCATCAAGGGTATCTTTTGCCGTGAGAAATAATACGGGCGTACTGGCAAATATGGGATCAGAATGCGATCGCAAATATTGACAAATTTCTAAACCACTTTTTTGCGGTAACATCCAATCAAGAATCAGTAAATTATACTGACATTCTAAGGCTAATTTTAAGCCTGTATCACCTTCATGACAAATTGTTACATGATAACCCTCTTGAGTGAGAATATGACGTAAACTTTGTGCTAATTCGATTTCATCTTCTAGTAATAATATCTTCATTGACAGAATCTACCTTTAACTGATAATTAATAAATAACTTTAAAAATACTCATAATTATGTTAACTATCGCACTACCAAAAGGCGCGTTATTAAAAGATAGTATCGAACTTTGTCAAAAAGTAGGTCTTGATTTTAGTTTATTTCTTTCCTCTAGCAACCGTCAACTACAAATTGAAGATTCTCAAGGATTAGCCAAAGCATTGTTAGTCAGAGCTCAAGACGTACCAGTATATGTGGAATACGGTCAAGCACATTTAGGGGTTGTTGGTTATGATGTTTTAAAAGAAAAAAAAGCCAATATCGCTAATGTTGCTAATTTAGGTTTTGGTTATTGTCGAATGTCTGTAGCTGTACCAGAGAATAGTCCTTATCGTAGTTCTATAGAATTACCAGCTCATGGTATCGTTGCTTCTAAATTTGTTAATTGTGCTAAAGAGTATTTTCGCACTCTTGATTTACCAGTGGAAATTGTACCTCTTTATGGTTCAATCGAATTAGGACCTATTACAGGAATGTCAGAAGCTATCGTAGATTTGGTTTCTACGGGAAAAACTTTACGAGAAAATGGCTTAATTGAAATTGATGTTTTATTTGAAAGTAGTGCTTATTTAGTGGCTAATCCTTTAACTTATCGTCTCAACACCTATAACCTTAACCATTGGGTAAAAAAACTAATTGAAAAAGTTAATTAAAGAAACTACATTTATGTTAACCCGTGACGGGGTTAAGTTAACTGCTGATATTTATCGCCCTGTCACTAATGAAAAACTACCAGTATTGTTGATGAGGCAACCCTACGGAAAAGCCATCGCTTCCACGGTAGTTTATGCACATCCAAAATGGTATGCCTGTCAAGGTTATATTGTGGTTATTCAAGATGTTAGGGGTAGAGGGGAGTCTGAAGGGGAATTTAGCCTCTTTGACTCGGAAATTGAAGACGGTTACGATACTCTTCATTGGGTGGCAAATCTTAAAGGATGTAATGGCAAAATCGGAATGTATGGATTTTCCTATCAAGGCATGACTCAATTATATTGCGCTATTAGTCAACATCCTGCCTTAAAAACTATTTGTCCTGCTATGATTGCCTATGATTTATACTCTGATTGGGCTTATGAAAATGATGCTTTTTGTTATGAGTTAAATTTGGCATGGGCGATACAATTAGCGGCTGAAACTGCAAGATTAAAAGGTGATTTTAAGGCTTATCAAATTCTTTATTTAGCTAGTCGTAATTTACCCTTACATGACATTCCTATTATTTTAGAAGAAGTTTTAAGAAAATATTGTCCTAGTAATTTTTACTATCAATGGTTATCTCATCCTAAAAGTAGCGATTATTGGCGTAATTTATCTCCAAAAACTTATTTTAATGATGTTAATTTACCTATGCTTCATATTGGCGGTTGGTTTGATACTTATTTACGAGGTACTTTAAATTTGTATCAAGAAATGACTAAAAAAAGCTCCTTTCAACAAAGTTTAATTATTGGTGCTTGGAGTCATCTTCCCTGGGGTAATACTTTAGGTGATCGCCATTATACCCAAGAGGCAAATAATAATATTAATGAGTTGCAAATACATTGGTTTAATAAATATTTAAAAGGTATTGAAACTAATAATTTATCTTTAAATAATATTCAATTATTCCAAATGGGTAGTAATAAATGGATTAATGTTGATAACTATCAAAGCAATAAACAAATTATATTTTACTTAAAAAGTACTGGTTTAGCTAATATTAAAGATGATGATGGTAAATTAACTATTAATAATTATCAAAATATTGAACCTCAAGAAGATATAATTATTCATGATTTTTGGCGATCACCTTCAAGTTTAGGATCTCATGCTAGTATCTTAGCAGGAAGTTTTGAAAGAAGTAAATTAGATAATCGTAGCGATGTTATTACCTATACATCAGATATTTTAACAGAAGATTTAGAAATAATTGGGGATGTAGAATTAATAGTTTATGCTAATGCAGATAACGAAAGTTTTGATTTATCTGCCGTAATTTCTCAAGTTTTTCCTGATGGAAAAGTTTATAATTTCAGTCAAGGATATATAAAAGTTATGGAAAATAAACCTGAAAAACCAATTAATTTAAAATTACAATCCACTTGTATAAACATAGAAAAAAATACCAGCATTAGATTAAGTATTAGTTGTGCCAATTTCCCAGCTTATTCCATAAACTATGGTAAAATTAAACCTGAATTATCCCATTTAACTCCCATAACCATAAGTATTTTTTCTGGAAACCTTACCCCTTCTCAACTTATTCTTAATATCTCGAAAAATTAATCATCAATCTCTAAAAATCTTTTGAATAAAATAAAAAAATAACTTGCACATTTTCTTTTTTTTTGTTATAATTAAAGTATAAGAATAACAGCCACCTTTTCTTGACCCGTTGCGGTCGGGGAGGGATGGCTGTTGCGTATTTTTATGGGTTAAATTAGGGGTTAGAAGGTGAAAATTATCACAATTAATTAATTTTGCTACTTACTTAGTTGATTTAATAGTTGAGTTATATCTGTTGCTGGTTCAAAACATGACATTTTATCACAAACAATACCAACACTATTAACAGGTAAATGAGGAGTTATTTTATAGGTAGTAACAGGTAAATATTTTTGCTGTAATTGTTGTTTAATTTCTGGGGTAGTTTTGACACTTTTACCATGAAAATACCAGTTTAATGCACTAAATAAACTTGGACAACTAACAGAGGATTTTTCCATGATTTCCTGAAAAAGTTTTAAGGTTTTTTCTGCTTTTTCTAAATACTCTAAATTGTCTGTTAATAAACTCAAACGTACTAAATTAGCGATGGCTATACCATTAGGGGAAGGAGTCGCATTATCAAGATAACTTTTTTCTCTAATTAATAAGTCAGCAATATTATCTTGTGCATTATTATAATAACCGCCTTTGTCATTATCATAGCAATAGAGATCAAATTCTTGTTGTACTTTAATAGCATTGTTTAAATAAAATTCACTATGAGAGGGAGAATTTTCTGCTAAATCTAATAAAGCCTTAAGGAAAAAACTATAATCTTCAGCTTGGGCTAAGATACTAATATCACCATCATAATTAAGACGATATAAACGATTATTTTTCCATTGATGATTAAGAATAAAATTAGTCGCTTTTTCTGCTAAATTTAAGTACTCCTCATTGCCAAAAACTCCATAACATCTAGCTAAACCTGAAATCATTAAACTATTCCATGCTAGAATCATTTTTGTGTCAGTAACTGGAGGAATACGTCCTGCCCAATTAATACTTTTAGCTTCTTCATTATTTTTAGCAGGGTTAAATTGATTTAAACTAGATGATTTTTCACCGTAACGAATAGTAAATAATTTTTCTAAAGCATTTTTAACATTATCATTAATAGATTTATCTGGGTGTTTTTGCAATACATTTTTACCTTCAAAATTACCTATTTCAGTAATCATAAATGTATCAATAATATCTATTAATTCTTCAGAAGAAAGAATTGTTTTTAAATCTAAATAATGCCAGATATAAAAATCCCCTTCTTCAGGTTCAATGTCATTAATGTTAGTAAAATTATCAGCATCTTGAGAAGCATAAAAATAACCTTGATTACTTGTCATTTCTCGTTTTAACCAATTTAAAGTACCTTCACAAGCAATTTTAAATTGAGGATTTTTTTCTTCATTACTACTCCATAAATTAGCCAAAAATTCGATAATTAAACCATTATCATAAAGCATTTTTTCAAAATGAGGGACTGTCCATGTAGCATCGACAGTATAACGATGAAAACCACCGCCAACATGATCATAAATACCACCGTTGGCTAAGTCTATACCTCTTTGAGTGGCTAAGGAATGATTTTGAACATCAATAATACTACTTTGTAACGTAATATTAGCATAAGGAATCATGGGAAAACGAGGGGAATTATAGTCATTTCTGGCAATGATTTTGCTGATATTTTCGATACCTTGATTCAACAATGTTAAAGTTAACTCAGAATCATCGGAAGGAGAAGTTACCCCATTATTTTGTAAATTCTTGAAAATTTCGGTTTTTAACGCCTCCAAATTATCTTTTTTCTGATGATAAAAGTCGTTGATAGATTCGAGAATTTGTTTAAAGCCAACTCTTCCGTAACTTGGTTGTATAGGGAAGTAAGTCCCACCATAAAAAGGAATTAAATCATCAGGTGACAAAAATATATTTAATGGCCATCCTCCTTGACCAGTCATCATCTGCAAGGCTATCATATATATACTATCAAGATCAGGTCGTTCTTCTCGATCTACTTTAATGGCGATAAAATGTTCATTTAAGTAATCAGCGATGGTAGAATCAGAAAAAGCCTCACCTTCCATAACAGTACACCAATGGCAGCTAGAATAACCAATAGAAAGAAAAATAGGTTTATCGTGAGTTTTAGCTTTGTTTAAGGCTTCTTCTCCCCAAGAATACCAATTAATGGGATTATTTGCGTGTTTACGGAGATATAAACTTTGAGTATTAAGTAAATTATTTGCCATAGAATATTTGATGAGGAATTACCACCTCAGTTATTGATTAATAGGGAATGTTTCATCATATTTTTTTTATAGCTATCAGCAATCAAATAGCCTTACATTTATGATATTTAGCCATCGATATTGACTCGTTGAGTAATCATTCTTAAACCATCCGCACGAATTAAGATAACAGAGTACCAATGATCTTCAGGGGTTAAAGGTAATTTAACTCGTTTAAAAATACCTCCAGCCGATAAAGTGTCTAATTCCAAACTAGAAGGTTTTAGATATAAAGAAGAATCAATTTTTTCCTCTAAAGCTGCACCTAAAATTAAGTCAGAACCGACAGGATCTTGTAAAATAACATCAAAGTCAAATTCTTGTCCCGGTTTTGCTTTTTTAGGTAAATTAAAGGTAACAACGGGAGGTTTTTCTCCTGAAGTAATCTCATTTTTTTCCTCTAAAATATTGTATTTTATCAGTTGATTATTAACAAAATATTGTTCTGCTTTTATCTCAGAATTTAGGGTAAATTTTTGATTATTAATTATATAGCTACCTTCAATATTAGTAACAGTTGTAGCTACTAATTCATTGTTATTTTGTGTCCAAGATTCTATCTTCGTGGTGTATTTTAAGTTATCATATTTTGACCAAAATTTTTCTAAAGATGAGATAAATTTTTCATAGTTTAAACCATCACTATTAGTAAAGGAAGGAGAAATATTTTCCTTTGTGGATTTTAAATTTTTATTATTAGCAGCTAAATCTATTTTATTTACTAATTCTAAAAGTTCTTTTGGTGTATTATTATTTGATTGAGCTAAAGCAATATTTAATTTAGTAGCGGTAAAAGACAAACTTAAAAGTACTAAAAATAAAAAATTAAAAGTTTTTTTCATGGTTTAATCAGAGAAAATAATTATTTGATTTATATTTTACTAACATTTTGCGGTAATTATAGAATTTATCTAAATTGATAATAAGACTTAATTCTTTACACCTAATTGATAAACTCTTCCTTTCCATTTTCCTCCTTTTCCTTGCCAATATCTTACCGCAGAATCTATGGTCATAAAACTATATAATAAAGCAATAATCGGTAAAATCAAGGAATAAAAGAAGGGTAATTGATAAAATTTAACCGTAGGAAAATAACTTAACGTCATTAAAAATAAAGTAATAATTGACAATAAAATTAGTAATAAATTAGCCGTAAATAAACCGAAAAATAAAGTAAAAAATGGAACAAAATAAGTAATAAACATTCCTAAAATTGTGCCAATTAATAACCATAAAGAATAATTTAATTGAGTAAAAGCAGTACGAGCAACCATGTCCCAAATGGGGGTTAAACTATGATAAGATCTTAAGCTGGTGGTAGTGTCACTTAAACCTAGCCAAATGCCATGATTAATGGGTAAAGTTTTTTTCACTAAACTAGCTAAAGTACAATCATCAATTAAAGCCTCTTTCAATGACTCAATACCACCGATTCTAGTTAAAGCAGATTCCCGAATTAAAATACAACCACCTGCGGCCGCCGCTATTTTTTCATGGGGATTATTAACTAGAGAAAAAGGATATAATTTTTGAAAAAAGAAAATAAAAGCAGGAATTAATAATTTTTCCCAGAAACTTTCACACCGTAATTTAACCATTAAAGAAACTAAATCAAGGTTATTTTTTTCTGCCTTTGCTAATAATTGATTTAAGTTATTTGTCGAGTGTTTTATATCGCCATCAGTGAAAAGAAAATAATCATTTTTTAAGTGTTGTTTTGCCCAAGCAACTCCTTGAGACATCGCCCATAATTTACCACTCCAACCAGTAGGTAAATTCTCCCCTTTTATAATTATTAATTGATTTTCTTTACCTTTTTTGACTGCTATTTTTTCCGCTATTTCCGCAGTCTTATCTTGACTTTGATCATCAACTAAAATAATATTGAAAATGCCTTGATAATTTTGATTAAATAATGATTCAACACAAATAGATATACTTTCAGCCTCATTTCTAGCAGGAATAATTACGGTAACTTGTGGTTGATTTTCTAAAGATAAATTCTCTAAATATTGATTACATAACCAAAAATTTCCCCTAAAAAGTATTAAATAAATCCAAATTATTAAGGATAAAGTAATAATAATTGACATTAATAAACACCATAAAAAACAATGTCTTAATATTTTACTTTTAAAAGGATTTTTTTTCTCATCTTTACAAAAAAAAGAAGGGACTTTGTAGTCCCCTTGATGGTTAAATTACTTAATTCAACCCGTTATATTTAATTATCGAGTAATATTGTTTTACTGATTACATTAAGCCTAATTGAGCTAAAATGCCTTTTCCAGTTAATAATTCGGTAGCAATTCCGATTACAAATCCCAACATTGCTAAACGACCATTCCAGTTTTCAGCAAAGGGGGTAAAACCGGCTTTAGATTCTTTGTTTTCCATGATGAGTCTCCTGATAATATTAAAATTGCGTTTGTGTCAATCAATCTATAACAAGGTTAACATAAATTTTCAAAGTTGGCAACAAAACTTTACATTAATTGTAAAAAGAATCAAAAATGCCTGAAAACAAGGTTTAACTGCATCATCTCAACATAAAAACCTAACTTTTTTGTGAAATAATAAGCTATGAAAGATTAAAAAAAAAACTACAAGACATAACAATGAGACTTAATCCGTGGAAACGTATATTAAAAGTAACTATTACAACAATCTTAGTTTTTGCAGTAATGATAGTATTTAATCCATCAGGGTTACAAACTGCTCAAGCGCAAACCGTCAAAAGAACAAGTATTCTTGCCCAAGGAGACGCTATCACTGATCCTGAAGCGATTTTAAGATATGCTTTACCTATAGATAATGATATTATCAGACAAGTTCAACAGGATATTGAGAAAATAGCCAAAAATTTACGCTCAAAACGATGGGCATTAATACAAAAAGAAGTGAGAAATGCAGCTTTTGTGTTAAGACTTCATTTTGATGATCTTGTTACCAGTGTACCAGAACAGCTACAACCTAAAGCAAAAGAATTACTTACTTCCATCACCGAAGATGTAGCAAAATTGCAGGAATTAGTGGAAAAAGAAGATAGAGAACAAATTTCACTGGTTAGAGCCAGAATTTTAGATAATATCACCGAACTAGAAGAAGATATGGTAACAGGTTATCCCTTTACTGTACCTGAAGAATATGCTAATTTACCGCAATTATTAGGTAGAGCAAAAGTAGAGGTAGAAACTACTCAAGGAAATTTAGTTATCGTTGTGGATGGTTATAGCGCACCCGTGACTGGTGGTAATTTTGTTGACTTAGTAGAGCGTCAATTTTATGATGGTTTACCCTTTAATCGTGCCGAGGATTATTATGTATTGCAAACAGGAGACCCAGAAGGAAAAGAAGAGGGTTTTATTGATCCAAAAACCAATGAGTACAGATCTATTCCTTTAGAAATACTGGTTAAAGGAGAAGATAAGCCTATTTATGGTTTAACCACAGAAGATGTTGGAATGTATTTAGCACAACCAGTCTTACCCTTTAATGCTTTTGGTGCAGTGGCTTTAGCTCGTCCTACTACTGACGCTAATGGTGGTTCATCTCAATTTTTCTTCTTCAAGTTTGATACAGAAGTAACTCCTCCCGGATATAACTTAATGGATGGAAGATTTGCTATTTTTGGTTATGTAACTGAAGGTGAGGAAGTTTTAAATAAATTAACGGCAGAAGACAAAATTATCTCCATGAAAGTAATTGAAGGGAAAGAAAATTTAATACAACCTAGTTAATAGTTAATAATTAATAGTTAATAATTAATAGTTAAATTTCTTTCTCTATTCTTGAATTTGTGAAAGAAGTGTAACGACTAATTAGTTATTAATTATTAATTTTCTTCAAAGTCTTCGTCAAATAATAACTCTTCGAGAATCCAACTTAATTCTTCTTCCTCCGATTGAAATACCTCGATTTTTCCTAATTTCTTTCTTTCTCCCACAAATAAAATAGGAGTTAAAGGAGTGCAAATATTATATTTTTGTTTTAAAGAGTAAAAACTAGCCAAAAATTGTAATTCTTCGGGCTCAATTTCTGAAGCGTGCTCGTCAATTTCAAGGCTAATGATATTATTTTCTTCAAGAGGTGGTAATTCACCGCTAGTGGTTAAAATAAAACCTGTGCGTTTCAAGAAAAGATTTAATTCTCCTAATACTGCCTTAGCGTCATCGAAAATAGCCTCAATTTTGTCACTATCTTCTACCATGATGGTTTCTGCGTATTCCTCATCATCGGTATTGATTTCCTCTGTGAGAATCACAATAGCTAAATCTATCGGCATTAACAAGACATAGTTTTTGCCCTCATACTCTATTTCATTTTCGACATAACAATCAAGCGATCGCCCTTCTTCGTCATGGATAGTGACAATCTCGGTGTGATCAAATTGCCCACTCTCTGAAGAAAATTGGGAGGAAGACATAATTAATTTTAGCTAGAATTTTGATTAAAGTTAGTTTGTAAAATTTAGAATATCATAATTTGATCCTAATAAATAAGTTTATTGGTGAGAATTTGAGAAAGGCGGATAAGAGTAAATTAGTAATAGTGTAAATTATACTACCAATTAAATTGCCTAAAAATCCATGGCCTTGAGGAGGAGATAAATATCAACATTAATAATCACGAATCATCAAGTTTTTTTTCTGATTTTATAATTTTAAAAAAAATCGACAAAAATAAAAAATCCCCTTGACAACAGTTGACATTTTTGTTATTATTTAGATAATCAGAAGTTTTTAATGTTTAGGTTTAAATACTTAGATTTCCATTATCATATTTATATTATCTATTGTGACGAAAAAAAAGGAAAAAGTCAAGGAAAATCGAAAATTTTTTTATTAATAATCAAAACAAAATTGCATCGAAGGAAAACAAACGATGATAATTATGAAGAAGAAGGATTTTATAGCAATAATTTAAGGATTTTGAGAGGAAAATAAAGGTAATAATAAAGTGATGAAATAATAAACTAAAGGTGCAGTAAAAACATAACTATCAGTACGATCTAATATACCACCATGACCCGGAATTAACTCTCCTGAATCTTTAACTCCTGCGTCTCGCTTCATCATGGATTCGAGTAAGTCACCAAATAAACTGACAATACCAATGAGTAAGCCGAGTAATGCTCCCATAATTTGCCAATATTGCCAACCTAAAAACCATGCCCCCCATAATCCTACTAACATACTCCCACTAATACCAAATAATGATCCTTCAACGGTTTTTTTCGGACTAATATTAGATAGTTTTGTTTTACCAAAGTTTTTTCCGATTAAATATGCACCAATGTCTGCTGCCCAAATACAAGCCATAGCGATAAATGTAATTTTGAGAGCATCAGGGTAACTGTTTAAGTCTAAAATGTTTGTGGGAAAATAACCATCTAAGGGTAAATTATGAATGTTGGGAATATTTTGAGCATAAGCGGCATCTTGTTCTAAACTTACTCTTAAACGTATCCAATAACTGGGTAAATATCCAGCATAAAATAACCCTAAAATTGAGGTGGATATATCAGCGATGGTGGCTAATTTTGGTAAAAATAACAGATAAAAGCAAATTAATGCCCCAGAAGCGGCAAAAGTTGCATCGGTTAAACTGGGAATAAATGTGGCGGTGATTAATAAAAATTGAGACACTACTATTGTAGTTTTAGCAGCTGGTTCTATTCCTTTGGCTTTGACGAGACGAAAATACTCAACTTGTGCAAGAAACACGATGACACCAAAGCTGACAGTAAAATACAATCCCCCTAAAATAATCATCATCAATGCTAAGGCGATGGCAACTATCGTGCTAATGGTTCGAGTATAAGGCATATTTTCACAATGGGCAAAATATTTGAAACTAATCTTCTATCTTATCTTAAAATTTAGGATAAGTAATTAACTATTGAGAATTAAAATTTAGTAATAAATCATTGAATATGATCAAAAATCTAAAATTGTCATTAAGATCATTTACCTATGAATTAATATGATAAATAACTTTGAGGAAATCTTTAATACTGCTCGTCAAAGTATCATAGGAAAACATCTTCCTAATAATCTTTATGTGCATATTTCGACTTTAACTTATTTGGATAATATTCTCCAAAAATACGAAGAAGAAGGGAGAAAATTAGTTAACAATATTAATGATTTTACCCTCGTTAAATTTAACCTAGAAGAAGCAAAAATATCTTATCTTTATTATCCTGATTTTGACAGTAATCCTCATCCTCCTCTAGTTAAAAGTATTGTAGTTAATATAGTAGAGAAAACCAGTAAAATTATTCATTATAATCAATCAAATAATCCACCTCTTTTACATCGAAAAGAAACTTTTGTTAGGGTTGAATATCCAGATTATTTTAAATTTAAACACTTAACCAATATTGAAGAACAATTAGGCTTATTAGATAATAGTCGTTACATAGGTACACAAACAGAATGGCAACAATTATTAACTGATCATTCTTTAACTTTTATTGATCATAATTTAGTTTGTAATATTAATAATAATCCTGAAGAATTTATAAAAATTGACCGTCATAAAGCTGCTATTCATCGAAATCGACTTTCTCGCCCTGTTAATTTAGCTTTAGAAGCTGGTTTATTTTCTGACGAAACTACTTTTTTTGACTATGGATGTGGTCATGGTTTAGATGTTAAAATTATGGCAGAAAAAGGTTATAAAAGTAATGGTTGGGATCTTTATTATCAGCCAAATAATATATTTCAAAAAGCTGATATTGTTAACTTAGGTTATATTATTAATGTGATTGAAAATGTAGCGGAAAGACGAGAATCTTTAGTCAAAGCATGGTCATTAACAAACCAAGTTTTAATTGTGGCAGCACAGGTATTAATTGATGATAGACAAAAAGGTTTTATGGTTTATGGAGATGGTATAATAACGGAAAGAAATACTTTTCAAAAATACTATGAACAAGAGGAATTAAAAACTTATATTGAACAAGTATTAAATAAAGAAGCAATACCAGCAGGATTAGGTATTTATTTTGTTTTTAGAGATGAGGAAAAAGCTAATAATTTTCGTGCTTCTCGCTTTCATTCTAAGGTAAAAACCCCTCGAATTTTATTACCTGTCAAAAAATTTGCTGATTATCAAGAATTATTAACTCCATTAATGAATTTTTATACGGAAAGAGGGAGATTACCAGAAAAAGGGGAGTTAACTCAAGAGACAGAAATTAAGACAGAATTTCGCTCTTTTAAACAAGCATTTAAAGTAATTTTACAAGTAACCAATGAATCAGAATGGGATAATATTGCAGATCAACGCCGTCAAGATATATTATTATATTTAGCTTTAAGTCGGTTTGGAAATCGTCCAAATATTCGTCAGTTATCTCCTGTTTTAAAAGCGGATATAAAACACTTATTTGGCAATTATCAAGCTGCTTGTTTTTTAGCGGATGAAATGTTAATTACTCTCCGCAATTTAGATATAATTAAGGGAATTTGTCAAGAGTTAAAAGTAGGGAAAATCTTTGAAAAAAGTTGTTTAATTCATCTAAATATGTTAGATTCTTTACCAACTTTATTGCGTTTATATGAAGGGTGTGCTAGTCGTACTATCGGCAGAATGGAAGGAGCAAATTTAATCAGATTTTACTTTAATATTCCCCGTATTAGTTATTTATATGTTCCTGATTTTAACAGTAAAAAAGAACCTCTTTTACGCACAACAATGACTATTGATTTACAAGATTTGAGGGTAAAATATCGTAATTTTGCTGATGATAAAAATGCACCAATTATTAAGGATAAACATTTATTAATGGTCAATTCCAGCATGGTATGAACTTCTTACTAATGGCCCACTACGCACATGATTAAATCCTAAAGAAGAAGCAATGTTGCCTAATTCTTCAAATTCTTCAGGAGTCCAGTATTTTTGTACGGGTAAATGTTCTAAGGAAGGGCGTAAATATTGACCTAATGTCAGGCGATCGCAATGAATACGTCTTAAATCATGAAGAGTAGTAATAATTTCTTCTTTAGTTTCCCCTAATCCTAACATTAAACCAGATTTAGTAGGGATAGAAGGATCTAATTCTTTGACCATAGCAAGAACATTCAAGGAGCGATGATATTTTGCACCACGTCTTACGGAATTTTGTAATCTGGCAACGGTTTCGATATTGTGATTATAACAAGCTGGTTTTGCGTTGACAATGGTTTTGATACTTTCTCTTTGTTGATTAAAAGCATCTTTGCCCGTGCCAAAATCGGGGGTTAATACTTCAATTTCCGTGGTAGGGTTAATGTTGCGAATTGCCTCCATTACCTTCACAAACCAAAATGCTCCACCGTCTTTTAAATCATCTCTGGTTACGGAGGTTAAAACAACGTATCTTAGTTGTAATATTTTTACCGCTTCAGCAACTTTTTGTGGCTCATTTTCATCTAAAGCCATTGGTGCATGACCTTTATCTACTTGACAAAATGCACAACTTCGAGTACAAATTGCTCCCATTAACAAAAAAGTAGCCGTACCTTGACTATAACATTCTCCTCGATTGGGGCAACGTCCTTCTTCACAAATAGTGTGAATTTGGCTATTTTTGATGATTTTTTGCACTTGAGAAATTTCTGAGGCTTTACCAATGGGCGATCGCAACCAAGAAGGAAGACTTATTAAATCAGAGGAAGGGGAAGTAATATTAGTCATAACAAAAGAATACAGAATCAGAGAAAATAAATATTTTTGATCATAGTTTAATATACTTAATAGAATTAAGGTTTTTATTTTTTGCAAGGAGTTTGATTGTGGCAAATCACAAAATTTTAGTTATTGATGACAGTATGGTCATTAGAAGAACTGTAAAAGATATGTTACCGCCGGGTAAATTTGATGTGGTAGAAGCTAAAGATGGTCTTCAAGGTATGGAATTAATTCATAGTTCTGATCCTGATTTAATTATGTTAGACTTCTTTTTACCGAAAATGAGCGGTTGGGAAGTATATCAAAATATACAAAAAGATCCTAATTTAAAAGCAATTCCGTTACTTTTGATGTCCGGTAGAAAAGATGAAGTAACAGACAAAATTTCAGAACCTTTTGAATTTTTTTCCTTTTTAGAAAAACCCTTTGATCAAAAACAGTTGATTCAGGGTATTCGAGATTCCATGGAAAAATCGAAAAAACTAGCACATTTAACAAGTCGTAATAAAACAACTTTAAATAAAGTTTCAGTTGATAGTGTAAATAATGCACAAATCGAACAATTGCAATCAAAAGTTACTCATTTAGAATCAGAAGTAGGGCAATTGAAGAAACAAGTAAATCAACTTATCTCTTTCATTAAAAAGAAATTACAGTAACGAAATTCGCAATTAGGTTGAGGGAAAAATAATAATTACCATAATCTCGACTACCTAAATTGTTTAATTAATTATTGAAGAAATAAATTTTATTATTCCTCATTAAAGGAGAGTTTATATGTTAGTAAAAAATCAAGTATTGTTTTTATTTAAAGTTTTATTATTATCGAGTATTATTTCAGTTTTAATAAAATATGGTTTAGATAATTTATTGATTCAAAAACAAACGTATCTTGCACCGATAATTATTTTTTCTCCCGTAATTATTTTATTTATTATTTTATTTCAAAGGCAAAGAAAAGATATTAAACTTTAGTAAAAATAAGGTCAATTAATGATGAATTTTGCTAAATGGATTAGTTTTAGTTTTGTCATAATTTTTATTTATATTATCTGGCAAATAAAGCAAATATTACTCTTAGTTTTAACGGCTATTGTTTTTGTTTTAATTTTAAGTATTTTCGTTAAAAAACTGGTCAATTTAGGAATTAAAAGGAATTATGCTCTCTTATTAGCTATCTTATCGGTGTTTATCATTATTACGTTATTTGTTATCCTTGTTGTTCCTTCTCTTTTATCACAATTTGAAGAATTATTTACTCTTTTACCTCAAGGAATTAATAAATTAATCTCAGAATTAAACAAAATTAAAGATTATTTATCCCCTGATTTTAATAACTCCTTACCAAATTTAAACGATCTTTTAATTCAATTTCAACCTTTTTTTAATAGCTTATTACAAAAAGGATTTAATGTTATATTTGGTTTTTTTGGTGCTTTATTAAGTGGATTATTATTATTAGCCTTAACTTTTATGATCCTTGCTGAACCATTACCCTATAAACAAGGTTTTATTCGGTTATTTCCTAATTTTTATCGACCTAGAATTAATACTATTTTAGATAGATCAAAAAATGAATTAGAAGAATGGTTAGCCGACACTTTTATTAAAATTATTAGTGTGATTATTTTAAGTTTTTTCTCTTTATTAATTCTTCAAGTGCCCGTAGTTTCCGCTCAAGCATTACTAGCTGGTATTTTAGCTTTTACCCCTTATATTGGTCCTAGTATCAGCGTTATTTCACCTATGGCGATCGCCTTTCTTTCTTCTTGGTGGAAACCTTGGCTTGTTCTAATAATATATATTGCTATTTATCAAATTATTGATAGAATTATTATTCCTAAATTAAGAAATAATAGAGTTATGCTAATTCCTGCTAATGTGATTATCGGAGAAGTCATTTTTGCTAATTTTTTCGGTTTATTAGGATTATTTTTAGCCTTACCATTAATAATTATTAGTCAAATTGTCATAGAAGAAATTTTAATCAAAGATATATTTGATCACTGGTAATATAAATAAAGAAGCAAATTCCTATCTCCCCGTTTCCTTTTATCTCCTAACTCTAATTATTTATTTCCCACCGACTTCTAATAAAGTTGATACAATACGAAAGAAAAAGAATTGAGATCGATTATGGTAACTACTACAAGTTCTAATATATTATCTTCCCAAGCAAATAAAATTATAAAAGAAATAAACTGGCCACTTTTAGGATCGATTACTGCCCATGGTTTATTTTTTAGCCTCATTTTTCCTCAGTGGAATCATCAAAGTAAATCTGATAATAATACAAATAATCTTGGAAGTACATCAGTAGTTCAACTTAACTCTATCGAACAAACTCGCCTACCAAATTTAAACCCCCAAAATTCTTTTAATTGGGATACCATTAACCCCCTTCCTACGACAAGCCAACAATTACCGTCTTTAAATGAGATAAATATTCCTCCCATACCTACAGATAATAGTGGTTTTCCGCCGCCAAATTTTGATAGTAGTGTATTTATGAATTTACCGTCACCTCCTTCCCTTCCTCCTGTATCTTTTTCTCCTTCTCCTTACTCTTCATCTAGTAATTATCCTCCCGTTGATTATTCTTATAATCCTCCTAGTAATTCTACTTCTAGTTATTTACCGCCACCACCACCCCTTAATCAAAATACCATTGCTACATCACCACCAAATATTGATTTTAATACTCCTGTCAATGGTAGAGTTATTGATGTAACCGCCGATCCTCAAGAAGAAGTCAATCAGGAAATTAGACAAAAAATATTCGCTAATTCTGAAATGCAAATCACCGCTAATCCTAGGGATATAATTAACGGTAGAATTAATCAAACCTATACACAAACTGATAGTAACGGCAACATAACAATTATTCCCCCTTCCGAAGCACAATTTAGAAATAATATTGCGGCAAATATACAACAACAATCAGAAAATACCAGCGATGAAGATGCTAGAAAAAATTATGTCGCTTGGGCTAAAGAAGTACAAACAGTTACTCCAAAGCAACTTTCTTTTGCTGGAATATACCCTAAAGATGCTTGTATCGGTAAATTAGAAGGTACGGCTACCTATGGGGTTACGGTTAATTCTACGGGAAATGTAATTAATACACAACTGATAAAAAGTTCAGGTTATCCTCTATTTAATAATCAAGCCTTGAGACAAATTCAAAGTCGCAATTTTGCTAATGATAGCGGTAGTAATCAGTCATATCATGTGTATGTGAATTTTAACTATGATTCGCAAATTTGTCCTTCTCTTTCTCTTTCTAATTTAGGAGAAACTTCCTCCCCTACTCCTAATATCACTCCGTCTCAACCCAATTCTATCGTTACACCATCAATAAAAACCCCTATAGAAAATTCTCCTATACCTCCATCAACACCTCAGACTCCAACCCCAAGAGACATTTTTAACAAGAAACCTGATGCTGTTTCTAATCCTATTGTGCCAAAACCAGATCAATTATCTCCTGCTCCTGTAGTACAACCACCAGCAAAAGAGCAAAAAACTTTAGAAATAAAAGCACCTGTAGAGAATAAGTCAGAATCCGTAGAAAAATCTCCTGAAGTAGAAAAACCCTCTGAGGTAGAAAAATCAACTCCCATCAAAGAGTCTCAACCAACACCAACAGTTAACAATGAAGTTCAAGAGAAAGTTATTGAACCTTCCGAGTTACAATAAAAATATTAGTAAGCTAGAGCTCAACAAAAGAGTATTTGGATAATCACGGCTATAGGTTATATCTTAAAGCATTTTCACCAATTTTTTAAAATGGGTTTTAGCTTATCAAAAAATTTTATGATTACAACTAAAAATCAGATACTGGAGTCATTCAATTATGGTTCAAATTAATGATCAAAGAGCTTTTCGTCGTATTCTTGCTGTTTGTAGGGTGTTAGATTGTGAGGGTAAATTTTTAGGATTTACTCTGGATTTAACTCTCACTGGTATTCAGATAATTATTAATAAAGATTTTATTCCTCCATCAGAATTTGAGTTAATTTTAACTCAGGCAAGAGAGGATAAAATTATTGGTGCTGATATTAGAATTAAAGTACAACAGATTTGGCGTACTTCTACTAACGAGGAATTTGATCAAATTGGTGGTAAAATCATCGCCGTAGATTTACCTAAAGAGTTAGAAAATTTAGTAAATTACTGTGATAAAAGAGCGAAAGAAAGGTATCAATTTGATTTAGATTGGCAATATGAGCCTTAATTGAACTGATTAAACAACTAACTGATTAAAGGAATTACTATTAATTAAATTAGTCAAGTTATGTTGAATAGCTGATTGTAACTTATTACAAAAAATTTCTTTACTCTGTTGATAGTTTTCTGGTTTTTCTACAAAAATAACGCTATCAACTTCTTTCATCGTAAACATTTGAAATAATATTTGACTAACGGGAATTTCTTGGGCGATGACATTAGCATCATTAATTTTCGTATCAGGAAATTTAGCGGCATCTTCTACTGTCGGGAAAGCATAAATTACTCTTTTTTCTACTTCAGGATGTTTATCCGTGCCTAAAATCGTTAAAACTAAATTATTCTCAAGGGTTTGTCTTAAATAATATTTGCTGTAATCTAACTGATGGGCATAAGCACTGATTACGGGGATAACTCCATGTTCCATAATAATAGCAGGAACTCCATACTCAGGGGCTTCGTTAATCAAATTTCGTAATTGTTGATCTAAGTTCATTATTCTCAAATCTTGTTTTATCTTCTCTATTTTACAGTACTTTTTATTAAATCTAGTGGTGGGAAAAAGTTAAACTCAATATGGAAGAACAAATTATCAATTTCAACAGAATGTTAGTTTTCAGTTTTTATAGTTAATCTTTGAAAATTAATGAAATTGACACTTTTTGGATACTCTAGTAAGGAGAGTAAGGGTTAAACAAATTAGACTTCTTGCAGAAGTAGAGTAATAAGTAATAAGTAATGAGTAATGAGTTAAGAAATTAACGTTTTCCATCCTAAAATAGATTTTACTTTTTATTTTGCAAGAGGTCTATTAACCCCGACTTTGAAAAAATCCTACTTGAAGGGAAAGTTTTTATCTCACAGGAGGAAACCACTCTAAAACGGCTTCTTCTTTGGTATTTGTATTACGAGAAGGAGTTTGACGGTCAAAAGTCATGTGTACCGAGCGAGTTTGTTCGCCATCAGCAGCTACCGCAACAATAGGATAATCAATATTACCGTCTTGGAATGACATCTGGAAACGGAAAGTACCATCAGGATTTAACTTGATTTCTCTACCGCCAATGGTTACTTTTGCATCAGGCTCTGTAGCACCATAAACGATTAACTCAGCATCGGCTACTAACCAGAATTTACGAGGTTTATTAGGAATTGCATCGGCAGAAAATCCACCGCCTGAGCCTGAAGCTAAACCAAGATTATAAGCTGAAGCTACTCCGAAACCAGATCCAGATCCTGAAGCGAAGCCTCCTGTAGTTGCCCACATTCCGACTCCAGAAGGAAATACATAAGAACTAAGAGTATTTTCAGGGATCATCGAACTAGGAACTTGTTGCATACTACCATAAAGTGAACCGGCTACTCTTTGAGCTTCAACACCATGAGCTAAACCGAAAATTTCACCATGAATTTGATTATGATAAGTATTTTGTTGTAATTGCTGTTGTAGTTGTTGTTTTTGTGCGGCTAATGCTGCTTTTTTGGCTGGAGGAGTTAATGTATAAACAGTTTTTGTTTTTAAATCTTCTTCCCAAGGTACTGTTACAAATACATCTTCTACCCAATCGCTAGGATAAACAGGAGGTACTCTTACAGGAATTGAACGAGCCAAAACTAACCAACGTCCGTCAAAACAACGATAACCGATGTCAATGATATAATCTCTGTCGCTTACAGGAAGAGGTAAATACCATTCACGAGCTAACTCATCGCAAAGATATTCTTGGATATTGTGAGGATTTTGGTGGTTTAAATCAATATCAGTAACATCATATAAACGTAAAGCTAACTGTTGCCCTCCTTGACGACGTAATTCTTCTTTTTTCTCGTTGGATATATCCCAGTAAGTATAAGCCCATTGGGGATCACGAGGCATTAAAACAATTCGACTTGCACCGTAACCATCGGGTAATTCTCCCATACCGTAATCTACGTCTGCAAGGGGACCACCAGTTAAGTCTTCTTGTCCTACTTCAAATTTAGATGCTTCCATTTTTGATGTCTCCTTAGTATCTTGTTGATTTGATAAGTTTATTTGATTATTAGAATTTATGTTATTTATTGAAATATTTTCGTCTTGTTTTAATTGAATGGCACTGAATAATTGTGCTTTGCGCATTCTGCTATAACGAGGAATGCAGAGCAAACTAGCGACTTTTCTTAGTTGCCGTAAGGTCATTTCCTCTAAAGGTGGTCGTTGTTTGGACATAAGATTAAATCTTTTTACTTTTATTGATCAACAGTCAAGTCATCATAATTTTTTGTTGCTAAGTCGGTTTAGATAAACCTTTCAAGGCTTAAATTTATTTCCCCTCTCCACAGGGATCAATTACTTAACCTTATGTAACAAAATCTAACCCTTATTTGTCAAGGGGTATAACCTCTTATTTTTACTTAATTAACCAAAGATATGGATTATAGGGATCGTTATATTAAGAAATCATGACATTAATTAATGATATAAGATTTAATTATCTTTTTATGTCATCATTAATTGATATTTAATTTTTAAGAAAATTTCCGTTGTAAATATTAAAATTAGATCAGAAACTCAAAGTTACTCAAAATAAACATTTTTGTGAGGTTTCAATACTAATTTATGGACTAACAACGGTGTACATTCATTGAATAGGAGTAGAAAAAATTTTTTTTAAAAAACCGAAAGTTAGTAAATATACTTTAGAAAAAAACTATCTAAGGTTAAGGAGAGAACTTTTTGCGGCCTCACTACTATTAGTAACTGTTTTTCTGATGGGTACTTTATGGTTTTGGTTAGTCGAAAAGTGGTCATTAATAGATTCAGCTTATATGACGATGATTACCTTATCTAGCGTTGGTTTTGGGGAGATAAATCCCCTAGATGATCGATCTAGATTGTTTACCATGGTTTTAATCATGATGGGACTTATTGCCATCGGTTATTTATTAAATCGGATTACAGAGGCATTTTTACAAGGTTATTTTCGAGAAAGTATTCGTTTAAGACAAAAGAAGAATGTGATTGACAAATTATCTAACCATTACATATTATGCGGTTACGGGCGTACGGGAAATCATGTAGCGAGGGAGTTTGCCGCCGAAGGTATCCCTTTTATTATCCTTGATTTGGAATTAGATGAAATTGATAAAGCCCAACAAGAGGGTTATTTAGTACTTCAGGGTGATGCTACCTTAGATGAATTTTTGTTATTAGCTAAAGTTGATCAAGCCATCTGTATTGTAGCGGCTTTAAGTTCTGATGCTGATAATTTATATACTGTTATGTCCGCAAAAGCTCTTAATCCCAATATTCGGGCCATCGCCAGAGCTAGTACCGAAGAAGCCATTAAAAAATTAGAAAGGGCTGGAGCGGATGCTGTTGTGTCACCTTATATTACTGGCGGAAAAAGATTAGCGGCGGCGGCATTACGTCCACAGGTGATGGATTTTGTGGATGGTATTTTTGCAGGAGAAGAAAAGGCTTATTATTTAGAAGAATGTTTATTGAGTCAAGAGAATTGTCCTTGTATCGGTAAAACTTTAGCTCAAACTCAATTAAGAGCAAAATCAGGAGCATTAGTGGTAGCTATTCGTCGTCGTGATGGTATTTTAATAGTAGGCCCAACAGGCGATAGTATTTTAGAAGTAGGAGATTCTTTAATGTGTATGGGTACATCAGAGCAATTAAGAATATTAAATGATATTTTAGGACCGATTAATAATTAAAAATAGTAAACTTACAATGGACAAAAGTGTGATAATTATTAGTTATTATCTCTATCATTGGTAAACCATAAAATTAAAATTTAGGAAATAGGAGTTGTCAATTATTAATTATCATGTCTTGATTTTGTCTGCTAACACATCCTTTATTAATCAAACTTGATAGGAAATTATGAATAAGATTTTAGTGATAGAAGATGAACAAAAACTAGCAAAATTTTTAGAATTAGAATTGCAATACGAGGGTTATGAAGTTATTGTTGCTAATGATGGTATGTCTGGTTTAACCACTGCTAGAGAATGTAATGCTGATTTGATTTTGTTAGATTGGATGTTACCCGGTATTTCAGGGTTAGAAGTTTGTCGTCGTCTGCGTTTAACGGGCAGTAAAACTCCCATTATATTATTAACAGCTAAAGATGAAATTAGTGATCGAGTAGCTGGTTTAGATGCTGGTGCTGATGATTATATTGTTAAACCTTTTAGCATTGAAGAATTATTAGCAAGATTCCGCGCTCATTTACGTCGTAGTAATGAAGAAGATCCCGATCAACTACAATTTATGGATCTTACTCTCAATCGTCGTACCCGTGAAGTTAAAAGAGGCGATCGCCCAATTGAATTAACCGCTACAGAATACGACTTAATGGAATATTTAATATCTCACCCAAGACAAGTATTAACCAGAGATCAAATTTTAGAAAGAGTTTGGGGTTATGACTTCGGAGGTGATTCAAATATTATTGAGGTTTATGTGCGTTATTTACGGTTAAAATTAGAGTCAAATAAAGAAAAAAGAATCATTCAAACCGTTAGAGGCGTTGGTTATGTTTTAAAAGAATAATTGACATTACTAAAAAATCTGGTTATTAATCATCAAAAAAGAAAAATATTTATGGTTATAACTTTATTCTTATCTCTTTCTTACTAATTCCCCGTTTCTTTACTAATTTCTAACTTCTAATTCCTAATTCCCCGTTTCTTTACTAATTCCTAATTCCTAATTCCTAATTCCTAATTTCTAATTTCTAATTTTATGAATCACCAACCAAAAATAATTGTATTAGATGATGATCCCACTGGTTCTCAAACAGTCCATAGTTGTTTATTATTAATGCAGTGGGATGTGGAAACTTTACGAGATGGTTTACGAGATGATGCACCAATTTTCTTCATTTTAACTAACACAAGGGCATTAACTCCCACAGAAGCAAAACAAGTTACTGAAGAAGTTTGTCGTAATTTAAAAGAGGCGATCGCCAAGGAAGGTATTAAAGAGTATTTAGTGGTAAGTCGCTCAGATTCTACTTTAAGAGGACATTATCCCCTAGAAACTGACGTTATCGCCCAAGAATTAGGGGAATTTGACGCTCATTTCTTGATACCTGCCTTTTTTGAAGGAGGAAGAATCACCCGTAACTCTATTCATTATTTGTTAGTTAACGGCGTTGAAACTCCCGTACATCAAACAGAATTTGCTCAAGATTCAGTATTTGGTTATAAATATAGTTATCTTCCTGATTATGTGGAAGAAAAAACCAAGGGTAAAATTACCGCCGATAAAGTGGAAAGATTTTTACTCCATGACATTAGAAATGGTACACAAAACCGCCTCCGAGATTTGAAACATAATCAATGTGTAGTAGTCGATGGTGAAAATCAACAGGATTTAGATAAATTCGCTCATGACTTACTCCAAGTAGCTAGTGAGGGCAAAAAGTTCCTTTTTCGTAGTGCAGCCAGTATTTTAACTTCTTTGGCAGGATTAGGAAAACAACCCATGGAAGCACAAAACATGGCAAAATATAAGCCTACTGATAAATCTGGGGTTATTATAGTCGGTTCTCACGTCAAAAAAACTACTCAACAATTAACGCAATTATTACAGCAATCTGATATTGTTGGCATTGAAATTGATGTTACTTTTTTAAGAGATAATTTACAAAATCGAGAAAAAATTATTACCTCAGCATTAACGAAAATAACGGAAACTTTAGACAACAATTTAACTCCCGTAGTTTACACCAGTCGTCAAGAATTGAGTTTTCCTGACATCGAAACTCGACTAGAATTTGGTAAACAAGTTTCAGCAGTTTTGATGGATATTGTGCGCAATTTACCTTCAGATATTGGCTTTTTAATTAGTAAAGGTGGTATAACTTCTAATGATGTTTTAAGTGATGGTTTAGCCTTAAAAGAAGCAAGATTATTAGGACAAATTTTAGCAGGATGTTCGGTTATAATTACACCTAAAAATCATCATCTTTTCCCAAATTTACCAGTAGTTTTATTTCCGGGTAATGTAGGAGATGAAAATGGATTAGTTACTGCTTATCAAAGACTAAAATAAAAAGCAAAAAAATTAGTAATTAACACAAGAATATCAACTATGACGGATAAAATAGAACCTTTAAATTCACAAGACGTTATTTCTCTTGAGAATGAAAAAACAAACCCCGGAATGCCTCACAAAACTTTTACCATAGAGGAATTTAAAAATTCACTTTTACAAGATCTGAGTTTTCATGGAGATAAAAAAGAATGGTGTAATAATGGTGTATGTGCTAAGGTTTTAGTAGCTGGTAAATTATATAGCAATCTTATTTGAGTCGTAAGAAAGTAATAGAAAATAATCAGTTAATTTCTCAAAAAAATTGGGAGGTTAGGGGTGTGAAAATTCTCACAAATGATTTAGAAACATTATCTTAAATTATAATTAATCTGGCAATTTAACTCTTGAGATAATGTTTAACTAATTGTCCGCCATCCGCTTTTTTCTCCTTTCCAAAAGAACAATAATTAACTTGTGGTTTGAACAAATCTTGAAAAGCACATAAAAGATCATACATTATTTGTTGATCATTCCATTGTTTCTTAAAAACTTGATAAATCCAATCTAAAATATCTGCACTTGATTTAATTGTTTCTAAATCAATTTCATAGTCATTAGTTTTATTTGTTAAAGTCAAATTTTTTTCATTTAAAAACCAGTCGCCCCAATTTTTTTTCTTCATTTTATAAATTTTTTAAAGGTTTAAATATTCTAATTATAAATTAATTAGTGAAAAGATAAATTATGCTAACCTTATTATAAGATTAAACTATCATTACTGTCTGAAAACGTTATCATAGAAAGTTAGATACTTATAGTTCAGTTTGTGTAAAGTGTAGAGAGAATAGATAAAAATGACCATTAAAAGCCCTGTAGAATTTCAAGATGAGTTTGACGTAATTATAATCGGTGGAGGACATTCAGGCTGTGAAGCTGCCTTAGCTAGTGCTAGATTAGGATGTCGCACCATGATGTTAACCCTTAACTTAGATAAAATTGCGTGGCAACCTTGTAATCCAGCAGTAGGCGGCCCTGCTAAATCCCAACTTACCCACGAAGTCGATGCGTTAGGGGGTGAAATTGGTAAAATGGCCGATAGAACTTACTTACAAAAAAGAGTCTTAAATAATTCAAGAGGTCCTGCGGTATGGGCATTACGGGCGCAAACCGATAAAAGAGAATATGCTGCCGTGATGAAAAATATTGTGGAAAATGAGCCTAATTTATCCATCCGAGAAGGTATGGTAACGGATTTAGTGTTAGGGAAAAATGATGAAATAATCGGCGTTGAAACTTATTTCGGTAGTTGTTTTAAAACTAAAGCAGTGGTATTAACTACAGGCACATTCTTAGATGGGAAAATCTGGATTGGCGGTAAATCCATGGCAGCAGGAAGGGCGGGGGAATTTGCTGCTATTGGTTTAACACAAACCCTCAACGATTTAGGTTTTGAAACGGGAAGACTTAAAACTGGTACACCTGCACGGGTTGACAAAAGAACCGTTGATTATTCCAAAATGGAAGTACAACCACCTGATGATGAAATACGTTGGTTTAGTTTTGATCCTGAAGTATGGATCGAACGTGAACAGATGAACTGTTATCTCACTCGTACCACCCAAGCAACCCATACTTTAATTAAAGACAATCTACATTTATCCCCTATTTACGGTGGTTTTATCGATTCTAAAGGGCCAAGATATTGCCCTAGTATTGAAGATAAAATCGTTCGTTTTGCCGATAAAGAAAGCCATCAAATTTTCATCGAGCCTGAAGGTAGAGACATTCCAGAATTATATATACAAGGCTTTTCCACTGGTTTACCTGAAAATATACAACTGGCAATGTTACACACTTTACCCGGTTTAGAAAATTGTGTTATGTTACGCCCTGCCTATGCTGTAGAATACGACTTTTTACCAGCGACTCAATGTTATCCCACTTTGATGACAAAAAAAATTGAGGGGTTATTTTCTGCAGGACAAATTAATGGTACAACTGGTTATGAAGAAGCAGCAGCTCAGGGTATTGTTGCAGGAATCAATGCCGCTAAATTTGCTCAAAATAAAGATATGATTGTGTTTTCACGGGAGCAAAGTTATCTTGGTACTCTAATCGATGACTTATGTACTAAAGATCTCCGTGAACCTTACCGAATGTTAACCTCACGCTCGGAATATCGCCTTATTTTACGCTCTGATAATGCAGATCAACGTTTGACTCCTTTAGGTAGAGAAATTGGTTTAATAGGCGATCGCCGTTGGGAGTTATATCAAAGAAAACAAAAGAATATAATTGGTGAACAAGAAAGATTATATGAGACGAGAATTAAAGAAAAAGAAGAAGTTTCCATAAAAATTATCGCTGATACACAACAGAAAATAAAAGGCTCAATTACTTTAGCAGATTTGTTGCGTCGTCCTAGTTTTCATTATGAAGATTTAGTTAAATATAACTTGCATAATCCTGAGTTAAATAAAGCGGAAAAAGAAGGGGCAGAAATTGAAATTAAATACTCTGGTTATATCAAAAGACAACAAACTCAAATTGATCAAGTTGCTCGTCATAGTAACCGTAAATTAGAAGAAAATTTAGATTATATGATCATAGAAACTTTATCCATGGAAGCAAGGGAAAAATTAACTAAAGTAAAACCTTTAACCATCGGACAAGCTACAAGAATTGGCGGTGTAAATCCTGCGGATATTAATGCTTTATTAATCTATTTAGAAATTAAAAATAATCCATTAATAACTAATTTAAAATAGAATAAATATTGACTATAAAGAGGATAAAGAAATGACTTTAACTATTACGGATATTGATAAAATTCAACAACAAAATTCTGATTTAAAATATGAATTAAAAGAAGGAGAAATAATTATTATGAGTCCATCAGATTTTCTTTCTGAAGACGTTGGCGGAGGTTTTCTTACTTATTTAAAAAATTGGGTTAATCCTCGTAAATTAGGAAGAGTAACAGGCTCATCCGCTGGTTTTATTATGCCTAATGGAGACTTATTAGCACCAGATGTTGCTTTTGTAAAAGCTGAAAAATTGAAAGTAAGTCCCCGTAGTTATGCTGAAGTTGTACCAGATTTAGTAGTAGAAATTAAGTCCGCTTCTGATAGAGTTAGTAAACTAGAGAATAAGTTAAAAAATTTTTTAGAATTTGGTGCAATGGTGGCAATTTTTATTGATCCTGATGAACATATTGTCAAAGTTTTTCGCTCTAATTCTAAAGTAGAAATATTGACAGATAATGATATTTTAACTATTCCTGAGTTATTTCCTGATTGGCAACTTAAAATAGTTGATTTATGGCCTGAAGTTTTCGAGTAAATTGCTCTCAATTTTCCTACAAAATAAATAAGATGAAAGTAACTGAAATTTTTATTTATCCCATCAAATCTTGTCAAGGAATTAGTTTAACCCATGCGCGAATAACTCCGAAAGGTTTAAAAAACTTTTATGAAACTGCATTTTATGATCGTCAGTTTATGTTAGTAGATGAAAAGGGTAAATTTTTAACTCAAAGACAATATCCTCAACTGGCAACTATTCAAGTAGAAATTAGTGAAGAAAAATTATATTTAAGATGTGAAAATAATAATATTTCAGATTTTGAATTAACTCCTTCTATAGGTAAAGAATTAGTAAATGTTAATGTTTGGCGTGATTATACCATAGCTATTGATCAAGGGGAAGAAGTGGCAAAATGGTTTAAAGAAGCCTTAAAAATAGATATTTCTTGTCGTTTAGTTCAACAATCTGATGATTATATTAGAAGCATTAATCCTAACTATAGTATTAAAGAAAATCAACCCGTTAGTTTTGCCGATGGCTTTCCTTTTTTATTAACAAATACGGCTTCTTTAGAGGAATTAAATCAACGTTTAACTAATAAATATCCTGAAGAAAAACCTCATTTTTTTATGAATTGTTTTCGTCCAAATATAGTTGTTAATACAGAATTTCCTTTTATAGAAGATACATGGAAAAAAATCCAAATTGGAGAAATTAAATTTGATGTAGTTAAACCTTGTAGTCGTTGTATTGTGACTACAACAGATCAAAAAACAGGCACAATAAACCCATTAAAAGAGCCGTTATTAACTTTAAGCACTTTTCGCAATACTTCTGATGGTATTATGTTTGGACAAAATTTAATTGCAGTAGATGAAGGAATAATTAAAATTGGAGATAAATTAACTATAAAGTAAGTATATTTTTGATAAATATTATTAAGATTTTTGTAATTTTAAAATTTATTAATACTATTTTTTGATAGAGTAAAATTAATAAATGCTTCAAATTTTTATTATAAATTATGACTGTTTCTCTTGAAGATAAAGAACATTTTAAAACCTTACAAAATCAATTAAAAAATTATTGGCAAGAAGGAGATATTTTAGAAAATGATGATCAAGATATTCTAGTAATTCCTTCCTTTAGTATTGATCAAGAAGTAGGTAAAAAAGTTGTCGGATTTTTACACTATGAAGAAAGACTTTTATTTTCTTTAATTCGTTTAAGAAATCCTCTCACTCGTCTAATTTACGTCACGGCACAACCTTTATCACCTATTATTATTGATTATTATTTACAATTATTACCCGGTATTCCTTTTTCCCATGCCAGAGAACGTTTATTATTATTAACAACCTATGATTCTTCACTCAAACCATTAACAGAAAAAATTCTAGAAAGGCCTCGTTTAATTAATAAAATTAAGCATTTTTTACGACCAAACAAAAGTTATATGGTATGTTTTAATTCAACTATTTTAGAACAAGAATTATCGATTAAATTAGACATTCCATTATTAGCATCTAGTCCAGAATTATTATATTGGGGATCAAAAGGAGGTAGTCGGAAAATTTTCGCTAAATGTAATCTTCTTCATCCTGATGGCAGTCAATTAGTTTATAATATTAACGATTTAATTAGAGAAATTACTTTATTATTAGAAAGAAAATCTTACTTAAACAAAGTAGTAATAAAATTAAATGAAGGCTTTTCAGGAGAAGGTAATGCAGTTTTAGATGTTAGTGGTATTAGCGGTTTATTTTCCGCCGATTTAAGTTTAGAAAAAAAAGACAATTTAGTTACTCAAATTATCCATGAAGCCAAAGTACAAGGATTAGGAGAAACTTGGATAAATTTTTGTCAACGTATTCCTGAATTAGGAGTAATTGTCGAGGCATTTATTGAAGGAAAAATAAAATTTTCCCCTAGTATGCAAGGTTATATAACTCCTAGTGGTAAAGTTGAAATAATTTCTACCCATGATCAAATTTTAGGAGGAGAAGATGGACAAATTTATCTCGGTTGTCGTTTTCCTGCCCAAGAAGATTATCGTTTACAATTACAAGAATTAGGCTTAAAAGTAGGCTTAGAATTAGCAAAAAAAGGAGCAATGGAAAGGTTTTCTGTGGACTTTTTAGCTGTAAAAGAAGAAAAAAAATGGTTATTATATGCCATAGAAATTAATTTGAGAAAAGGTGGTACAACTCACCCATTTATGACATTAAAATTTTTAACTAATGGTAACTATAATACTGATGATGGTTTGTTTTATAGTCCTAAAGAAAAAGAAAAATATTATATCGCTTCTGACAATTTACAAAAACCTCAATATCATGGATTATTGCCTTATGATTTAATGGATATTATCGCTAAACATCATTTACATTTTGATAGTAGCACCAAAACGGGTACAGTATTTCATTTAATGGGTGCATTATCAGAATTTGGCAAAATTGGTTTAACCAGTATTGGTAATTCTTGGGAAGAAGCAGAAACTATTTATCAAACAGTAGAAAATATTTTAGATAGTGAAACCGAAGATAATTTAAAATAGGTTATTTCTTACTATCATCTTCTATCTCTTATGGAAAAAATTTATAATTTATTGACGTTAAATATTAAGTTTCATACAATTTTAAAATACTTTGAGGATGAGATATTTTTTCTTTTTCTCCTTGAGCAAAACTATAATAATCTTGCAATAATTGAGACATTAATTGATGTTTAATTCGCATTAATACACCTTTTAATAAACTGTTACCCGTAGTTTGTAAAATAGCTTTAGGAGTTAACCACAAAGGTGGAGGTAAATCAACTTTTACCGTTAAATTTGCCTTCCCTTGTAAACAAATTTTACCCTCTATTTCCACAGGAGTTAATTTACCTTTAAGATCAAGAGAAAATCGACGATTAATATACTCAATACCTTTAATTTCGCAAGATTCAGACTTTAAATAAACATTGCCACTTGCACCAGTCCAAACTTTTAAAATAACACTAGGTTGAAAATGATAAATTTCTAAAAAATTAAGAGGTTTCATCTGCAATTGATAAAGATCATTTCCTAAAATTTTCAGTAATTTTTCATCTGCAATAGCTTTAACTAAACGAAAAGGTTGCCTTAAATAATGTTGAATAGGAATAATTTGTTGTTGAACTTCTAAGTTAACAATTTCTTCAGCCTGAAAATTAATTTCACTATTATTAAACAAATATTTATACCCCTTTTTTTATCATAAATAATTGGTTTTTAATTGTTAATTATTAATTGTTTTATTTTAATGGATTATTGGTGCATTGCTTTAGCTAATTCCGCAGCAACTTTTGGGCGAGAAAATTGTGGAGGAGGTAATTCACCACGGCGTAACATTTCTCTTACTTTTGTACCAGATAAATGAATACGATCTTCTTTTGTAGCAGGGCTAGTTTTAGACGTAGCCATTTGCTCGGTAATTTTACAATAAAAAGCGTGCTCAAACATCATGGGAGTAATACCTAATTCTTCAGGCTTAAACTGTTCAAAAATTAATTGAGCGTCATAAGTACCATAATAGTCACCGACACCTGCATGATCTCTACCGACGATAAAGTGAGTACAACCATAATTTTTGCGAATTAAAGCATGAAAAATGGCTTCTCTAGGACCAGCATAACGCATAGCAGAAGGATTAATGGCAAGAATTACACGATTTTGAGGAAAATAGTTTTCTACCATAATCTCATAACAATTCATCCGTACATCAGCAGGAATATCATCACTTTTTGTCGCACCTACTAAAGGATGTAAAAATAAACCATCAACGATTTCTAAGGCACATTTAATGATATATTCATGGGCGCGGTGAATGGGGTTACGGGTTTGAAAACCAACAACAGTTTTCCAGCCTCTATCCATAAACATTTTACGAGACTGTGCAGGATCAATTTGATAGGATGGGAATAAAGGATGAGAGTCTCTTTGTAACAACCAAACAGGACCAGCTAAGTTAATTTCTCCTTGTTCATATACAACTTTAACACCAGGGTGTGCTTCTTCGTCGGTAAGATAAACGTTAGTTGCTTCATGAGCCTTATTATAACGATATTTTTGGGTAAGTTCTAAAACTCCGACAAATCTACCATGAGGATCATCTAAACGTATCCAACTGCCTTCTTTTAAAGGTTCGGCTACTTCTTGAGTTACAGATAATGTTACAGGTACAGACCAAGGAAGTCCATTCACAAGACGCATTTCTTCAACGACTCTTTCGTAGTCATCCTGTGCCATAAAGCCATTAAGGGGACTAAAACCACCAATAGCGATCATAACAAGATCTGAGGTTGCTCTTTCATCTAATTGAACTCTAGGTAATTTATCGGCTTGTGCCATAAATTCGTCTCTTTCGGCAAGAGTTGCAATACGGTTGACTAAATGCCCACCATGAGGGGCTATAGTTTCTATGATTTGACTCATATATATTTATTTTATAAATCTTTCAGATTTTATCCTATCAAGCAATGAAACAATGAGCAATTAGGAATTAGGAGACAGGAGTTAGGAGAAGGAGTTAGTAATTGATTCTCAGGGATATTTTAGCCTATTTCGTAATTAAAAATAAGAGCATAAAATTGAAATTCACCATCTAAAGCTCGTTTAATATTTTCAGATTTTCTAAAGCCATGTTGTTCATCAGGAAAAGTTACATAAATAGTTTTAATTCTTTTATTTTCTAAGGCTTTAACCATCATTTCCGCTTGATTTGGTGGGACAATTTTATCTTCTAATCCTTGAAAAAATGCCACAGGACAAGATAGTTTATCTATGTGATTTATAGGTGATCTATTTTGATAAATTGCTTTTTCTTCAGGATATTTACCGATTAAATTATCTAAATAACGAGACTCAAATTTATGGGTATCTTGAGCTAAGGCTTCTAAATCACTAACACCATAATAACTTGCACCAGCTTTAAAAGTATCATAAAAAGTCAAAGCTGCTAGGGTAGTATAACCTCCAGCACTACCTCCTGAAATTGCTAATTTATTTTCGTCAACTTTTCCTTGTTTAACTAAATATTTAGCAACATTGATACAATCTTCCACATCGACAATACCCCAATTTTGATTTAATCTTTGACGATATTCTCTTCCATAACCCGTACTACCACCATAATTAACATCAACTAAAGCAAAACCTCTACTGGTCCAGTATTGTATTCTTAAATTGTATAATGCGGTGGTTGCTGCGGTAGGTCCTCCGTGACTTTTAACTAATAAGGGGGGTAATTCTTCTTCTGTGGCGGAAAAATCTTTATTTTGGGGAGGATAATACCATGCGAAAGCGGTTTTACCGTTACTGGTGGGAAATTCAATTTGTAGGGGTTGACTTAAATAACCTTTATCTATATCTAAGTCACTGGAAGATTTGATAATTTTGGTTTCTCCTGTAGCAATATTAATTTTTATCACTCCAAGAGGTTGAGTTGGTGATCCTCCTGTAAACAAGATATTATTATTCTTGACTTGTAAATAGGCAATATTTGTAAAAGAAATATTTAGATTTGTCAGGCTTTTATTTCTTGTGTGTAAACTAGCTAAATGAGAAATACCGTCTTGGGTATAGGTACAAATAATGGTATCTTCATCCGCAAAACCATAAACTGATTCTCCGAAAACCCAATGAGGATAACCAAATTCTGCATCTAAGGCGTAGAGAGAGATAACTTCTCCTTTTTTTTCTCGGCGATAAATATTCCACCAATTTCGGCGATCGCAACTAAAATATAATATACCGTTAGGGCTAAATTCAGGCTGACAAACGGATTCATTTTTGCCTCCTGCCACCAATTCCACATTAGTTAAACTACCATCGGGTTGAATATCGGCTAAATATAATTCTGTACTATCCCAAGGCATATTAGGATGTTGCCATGATAACCATGCTAATTGAGAGTTATCAGGAGAAATACGAGGAGAAGAGTAAAAATCTGCACCATTAACTAGAGTTTTAACTTCTCCAGTGATTAAATCAATAGTAACCAGTTTATTTTCAGGTTCAATTTTGCCATTTTGAACTCCCTCAGAATTGGGGGTTGGGGGGCTATTTAAGTTACTATGATCTTCAGCGACACAAATTAAGCGATTACGAATTTTATCAAAGGAAAAATCAGCATAACGTAAAGAAGATTCAGCCGTTAAGGGTTGAGGAGTTTCCCCTTTTTTTTGTACATAGAGCCGTTGATCACTATAATTAGTAAAATAAATGATCCTTTCATGAATAAAAAATGCACCGCCGCCATATTCATGAACACGACTACGCACATTAAAAGGTTTTGGGGTAATATCTTCTATTTTACCATCGTCATTTAATTTAACAATAACAGATCTACCGCCTTCTGAAGGTCTATTTTCTAGCCAATATATATCATTACCGTCAAATTTTACTGCACTTAAACCAATGGTATTAGATACGATTAAATCTGAACTGATAGGCGATCGCCATGAACCATAATTTGCGATGGTAGTTTGTGTCATATTTCCCTTTATCATTGCTTCACCATTATCTTGACATAAATTTTGTCTGTCAACTATAAGTTATTAATTATTGATCTTGTATCGTTATTTTTATTTTATTAATACGAGGGCCATCCACATCCATAACGGTAAACTGTAAATTATCAAAATTAAAAATTTCTGACTCTTTAGGTATTTTTTGCCAATGATAGACGAGAAAACCTCCTAAAGTTTGGTATTCATCAACTAAAGGTAAAGTAAAATCTAATAAATCATTTAACTCCTCTAAATTAATTTGTGCGCTGATGAGAAAATTTTGCTCATCGATGACAGTAATATTAAAATTATCATCATCATCTTGATTTTGATCACCCCCTAAAATTTCATCGATTAAATCTTGCATAGTAACTAATCCTGATGTGCCACCATAATCATCGACAATAATGACCATTTTTGAGGGAGATTGTTGCATAATAGCTAATAATTCGCTTAAGGAAGTGGATTCTGGTAAAAAACGAGCTGGTTTGACAAAATCTTCCAAAGAAATATTTAGATTAATAGAATTATTTTCTAAAGTCGAAACACAATCTTTAAAATTAACGATACCTCGAATATCATCTAAAGAATCGCCAATAATCGGATAATGAGAATGTCTAGTTTGTGATACTTCTACCCATAAATCACCGTAAGTTGCAGATAAATCAAGGGCTTTGATATTAACACGAGGTGTCATAACTTCTGATGCTTCAACATCGCCAAATTCAAAAATATTACTTAATAATTCTCTTTCTTCCGCTTCTAATCCCGATGAATCTCTTTCAGTTTTAATAATTAACTGTAATTCTTCTGGAGTTACTTGTTTATACCATCCTTGCCCTGTATATTGAATACCAATTAATTTTAATAGAAAGCGAGTTGATTGATTAAGAACATCAATAAAAGGCTTAAAAATTCCGCCAATAACAATAATAGGAGCTGCTAAAAAACGAGCTAATTGTTCGGGATATAATAACGCTAAAGACTTAGGACAAAGTTCACCTAAAACAATTTGTAAATAGACTAATAAAAAAAAAGCTAAAGGAATAGAAATAGAGTGAGTTAAAATATCAATTATTGTTTGAGGAAAAGGTAAAAAAGAAATTAAATGCTGTAGAGAAATTGCCATCGTACCTTCTCCAATCCAACCTAATGCTAAACTAGAAAGAGTAATGCCTAACTGAGTTGTAGAAAGTAATCTATCTAAACTTTTTTGTAAAGATTGTACTGTTTGAGCAGGTATATCACCACCAATAACTAAATGATCAATACGGGATCTTCTTACGGATACAATTGCAAATTCACCCATAACAAAAAAGGCATTAATAAAGATTAAAAGAAAAATTGCACAGAGTCTAAATAACAATTGATGCCATGTCATTATTAAGATCTCCTTCCTAAAAAGATAACCAGTTTTTTCCTTTCAATTCCTAACAAATAATAACTATTCATTTTTGATGGTTAATTGATATTTATTTACCTGATTTTTCCTTAACTTTACTTTCTTCTCTATTTTTTTTGATATAGTCATAAACAGTTACTAACATAGTTTGTTCTTTCATGAGCTTAAATTTTTTGATTTGTCCTCCATTAGTATCTTCATTATTATTGATTTTTTGAGTAGGATTTTCTTGGGGTGAGGTTACTCCTTTTAAAGATTCTCTACCTAAATAAAAAGATAAAAAACCAGCGGATAAACCCACGGCTAAACTACTAAAAACCGCTACAGCACTGGTGATTACTGTATAGTTAAAGGCTATTCCATTATTAAACTTTAATTTCATAGAAATAAAAACAATTAATTAATTTGACAAAACCATAACAATATATTTTATAATGGTATAGTCAACTTGACTTTTCATTATTAACCAGGGTTGGCCGAGCGGTTGAGGCAGCGAACTCATAATTCGCCCAAGACAGGTTCAACTCCTGTACCCTGGATAACAGCATTATCGTAAATAGTTATTAGGATCTTCGTTTAACGAACTATCAAAAGGGTTATTAAGATCTTTAGTTCTAAAAATGGGATCTTCTTTTTGTAACTGTTTAAAATAATCGCTCATAATAGTACTAAGTAATAAACCGTCTCTGGCAACGTTATTTTCAGGATATGAACCTTCAGGGAAAGTTCGCCAACCTAAAATAGTATTTAAAGCGCCATCAATAGTTGCTTGTTCATAAAAAGTACCGCTATTTTCTGAAAAAGCCTGATTAACTAATTCATTGACACTCAAAGGAGAACTAACTTCAACTATATCTACTTTAGAGGAATTATTTTGAACGGGTTTAGCTTCACTAGGATTGGTGATGATACAAGTTAAAGTTGTTAAAGTGGCAATAGTCAAAAAACGAGAAAATTTTGATAACATAATTGATATTTGGTAAGATCATGTTGCTCTAATTGTAGCGGATCTACATTAAAAAATTTTATGAAAAATAATAACGTTTCTTTGCGACAAGAATTACTCGATTTATTAGTCAAATATGCTTATCAAGAAGGAGACTTTATCTTATCTTCAGGACAAAAAAGTAGTTTTTATCTCAATTGCAAACAAGTAACTTTAAGAGCTCAAGGTGCATTACTCGTTGGTAAATTAATGTTTTCTTTACTCGATGAAAATACTGCAGCAGTGGCAGGATTAACTTTAGGTGCTGATCCTTTAGTTAGTGCTGTGAGTGTAGTTTCTGCCTATGAAAATCATCCTATTCCTGCTTTAATCATCCGTAAAGAGGCAAAAGGTCATGGTACAAAGGCTTATATTGAAGGCCCTAGTTTAGAAACTAATGCTACAGTTATTGTTTTAGAAGATGTGGTGACAACGGGGAAATCTGCTATGTTAGCGGTAGAAAGATTAAGAGAAGCTGGTTATCAGGTAAAAAAAATTATTTCTTTAGTCGATCGCCAAGCAGGAGGAAGGGAATTTTATGAATCTCAAGGATTAGAATTTGAAAGTATTTTTACTCTGGCAGATATTCAAACTCATAAATAAGTAGGGGTTGCTGAAAAAGTCTGAGGAAGGGGTAGGGCAAAGGGCAATGGGCAAAGGGCAAAGGTTTTAATGGTTTTGATTTTTGAAATTAGAATTTGTAACTATATAATACTACCCTGTTTTTTGAGCAAAAATGCCTAAAACTACGCACTTTTTTATTAACTTAACGATGCCCCAAGCCTTGATTTTAATAGCTTTCTGATTTATTCAGCAAACCCTAAGTAGATAGGGAAAATTAATTGTCTGTTTATTTTCCCCATTTCCCTTCTAATTCCCCATCCCCCTTCTAATTCCCCTCCTAACTCCTATCTCCTATCTCCTTTCTGTTTTTTGAAAAAAAAAGATAAAATAAGGATAAATTTAACTTCTAGCTATCATTATCTATGAAAATCGCTCCATTACCTGACAACGAAAATCAGCGAATCGAAGCGCTAATGAGATATAACATCTTAGATACCGACTTTGAGGAAACCTATGACGAAATTACTAAGTTAGCCGCTTCTATTTGTGGAACTCCTGTAGCTCTGATGAGTTTAATTGATAGCGATCGCCAGTGGTTTAAATCTAAAGTTGGTTTATCTGCTGGTGAAACCCCACGAGATTTAGCTTTTTGTGCCCATGCTATTCTTGACGAAAATATTTTAGTAGTCCAAGATGCTTCTCAAGATGAACGTTTTGCTGATAATCCCCTTGTCACCCAAAATCCTCCTAGTATCCGCTTTTATGCAGGTGCACCTTTAATTACTCCTGATGGTTACGCTTTAGGTACTTTATGTGCTATTGATTCAGTCCCAAGAAATTTAACACCTCAGCAATTAAATGCTTTAAAAATTTTGGCTAAACAAATTATTAGTCAATTAGAATTACGCATGGCTTTTCAGAAATTGCAAGAATATTCTCAAGAATTAAAGGAATTAAATGCTAGTAAAGATAAGTTTTTTTCTATTATTGCCCATGATTTAAAAGCTCCTTTTAACACTCTCTTAGGTTTTAGTGAAATACTCAAAGATAACGGAAAAAGTCTTAATCCAGAGGAAGTTGAAGATTTAGCTACAGAAATTTATAATTCAGGTCAAATTACCTTTAAATTACTCAAAAATCTTTTAGAATGGTCAATGTTAGAAACAGGCAAAATGAAGTGTCAACCAGAAAATATTAATCTTGATCATCTTGTTAATGATGTTGTTAATATTATTTCTTCTACCGCTAAAGAAAAAAATATCTCTTTGGGTGTTACTGGTGATTCTTCTGTATTAGTAGAAAGCGATCACAAAATGTTATTTTCTACCTTACAAAATTTGGTATCTAATGCCATTAAATTCACACCTTCAGGAGGCAAAATCAATATTGAGATAAATCATGATCAAAAATTTATCACTATTAATGTGATTGATACAGGAGTAGGGTTGACATCCAAACAAATAAACCAACTTTTTAATATTGAATGTTGCTGTAGTAGTGAAGGTACCCAAGGAGAAACAGGTACAGGATTAGGTTTATTATTATGTCAAGAATTTGTTGAAAAAAATGGCGGTAAAATTTGGGTTAATTCTGAAGTAGGGAAAGGCTCAACTTTTAGTTTTACTATTCCCATGGCAAAGGAATAATAGTTATTAAAAATAAATATAATGTTTGAATATATTAAATTATATTTTAGTTATTTAGATTTGATACGCCCTATCTTCATGGGAATTTTGCTTTTTGTTTAATTGTTAATGCACAACATGAGAAAATAAAAATAATCTTAATCTTATAGATACTATGACAGACAATTTAAAAAGTAAAACTATTACTGAAGGAGTACAGCGATCTCCTAACCGTGCTATGCTTAGAGCTGTTGGTTTTGGTGATGATGATTTTAGTAAGCCTATCGTTGGGGTTGCTAATGGTTATAGCACTATTACTCCTTGCAATATGGGCTTAAACGATTTAGCCTTAAAAGCTGATGCTAGTATCAAAAAAGCTGGTGGAATGCCTCAAATGTTTGGCACTATTACCATAAGTGATGGTATATCTATGGGTACAGAAGGTATGAAATATTCTTTAGTATCCAGAGATGTTATTGCTGATTCCATCGAGACCGCTTGTACTGGTCAAAGTATGGATGGTGTAATCGCTATTGGGGGTTGTGATAAAAATATGCCAGGGGCGATGATTGCCATGGCCAGAATGAATATTCCTGCTATTTTTGTTTATGGTGGTACGATTAAACCAGGTCATCACAACGGAAAAGATTTAACGGTAGTTAGCGCTTTTGAAGCTGTAGGACAATATAGTGCTGGAAAAATTGATGAGACAGAATTAACCGCCATTGAAAAAAAAGCCTGTCCGGGTGCTGGGTCCTGTGGTGGTATGTTCACAGCAAATACTATGTCATCGGCTTTTGAAGCGATGGGTATGAGTTTGCCTTATTCTTCTACAATGGCAGCCGAAGATGCCGAAAAAGCTCAAAGTACGGAAAAATCAGCTTATGTTTTAGTGGAAGCTATCCGTCAACAAATTTTACCTAGTCATATTCTTACCCGCAAAGCCTTTGAAAATGCCATCGCTGTTATTATGGCAGTGGGTGGTTCGACTAACTCCGTATTGCACCTGTTGGCGATCGCAAATACGATGGGAGTAGAATTAACCTTAGATGACTTTGAAAATATTCGCCAAAGAGTTCCCGTTATCTGCGATTTGAAGCCTTCAGGACGTTATGTAACGGTGGACTTACACAACGCTGGGGGGATTCCTCAAGTGATGAAAATGCTCTTAGCTAATGGCTTGTTACATGGTGATTGTTTAACTATTACTGGACAAACCATTGCTGAAATCTTAGGGGATATACCCGAAAATCCTCCTGTTAATCAAGATGTAATTCGTCAATGGGGAAATCCTCTATATAAAGAAGGACATTTAGCTATTCTTAAAGGTAATTTAGCCTCCGAAGGTTCAGTAGCGAAAATTAGTGGGGTTAAAAATCCTCAAATGACTGGACCTGCTAGGGTTTTTGAGTCAGAAGAAGAATGTTTAGACGCTATTTTAGCTGGTAAAATTCAAGCAGGAGATGTGGTAATTGTACGTTATGAAGGCCCTGTAGGCGGACCGGGTATGCGTGAAATGTTAGCTCCAACATCAGCTATTATTGGCGCTGGTTTAGGGGATAAAGTAGGTTTAATTACCGATGGACGCTTTTCTGGTGGTACTTACGGTTTAGTAGTTGGTCATGTTGCACCAGAAGCCGCCGTTGGTGGTAATATTGCTCTGGTGAAAGAAGGTGATAGTATTACTATCGATGCCCATGAAAAATTGTTGCAAATAAACGTCTCTGATGAAGAGTTAGCAAAACGTGCAAGTCAATGGCAACCTCCACAACCTCGTTATCGTCGGGGTGTTTTAGGTAAATATCGCAAATTAGTTTCTTCAAGTAGTTTAGGTGCTGTTACAGATTTAAACCTATAAAATACCCTAGGGGCTTAATATATTAAACTTCCACATATATAAAGCCCTATCTCCTATCTCCTTACTGAGGTTATGAAAAAAAATATTTGTTAATGGTTGTTAAATTCAAAAATTATCGTTATAATAGAAAAGACATCGCGGGATAGAGCAGCCAGGTAGCTCGTCGGGCTCATAACCCGAAGGTCGGTGGTTCAAATCCGCCTCCCGCCATAAATTATAATTTATTAAAGGATATATTACTTAGGGTTGACTGAATAAATCAGAAAGCTATAATATATCAGCGAAAATGCGCTTAATAAGGTTTTATTCAAAAAGTAAACGTTTTTTACATTATTTTTTTGAAACAATTGTATAATATCGTATATTGTTTATAGCCTAAAAACCTTTATTTTTTAAGTATTATTTCCTGTCTCCTAATACATTTCATATTTTAATAATGTGCAAGGAATACCACCATTGTTGATGGGAATGCGACGAGAGGTGCGTAAACCGACTTTTTTACTTAATTCTTTATTACCAGTTAAGACATAAGCAGTCCAACCTTTAAAACGTTGTTTCAATACATCTCCTAAGAGTTTATATAAGGGAAATAGTGCTTCTACATCAGAAATGCGTTTACCATAAGGGGGATTACAGATTAAAATCCCAGATTCGGCTGGGGCGGTGATGTCTGCTAAATGTTGTTGATAAAACTTCACTTGATCTCCAATTTCACAGGCAAGTGCGTTACTTTTGGCTTGTATAATCACATCAGCATCAGCATCTGTGCCAATCATAATGGGTAAATACTCTTTTTGGCTACTTTCGGCTTCTTTTAGCAAACTTCCCCATAATTTAGCGTCATAGTCTGGCCAATTTTGGAAACAAAATTTATTGCGATATAATCCAGGGGCAATATTTAACCCCATTAAAGCGGCTTCTAATAAAATAGTACCTGAACCACACAAAGGATCGACAAGGGGTTGCTCTGGTGTCCATTCGGTAATATATAATAGTGCGGCGGCTAATGTTTCCTTAAGAGGTGCTAATCCCATGGCTGGGCGATAACCACGACGATGAAGGCTGTCTCCTGAGCTATCAAGGCTTAAAATACAGTTATTTTCGTGAATATGGGCGTTTATGACTATATCAGGTTGGGCAGTATCTACATCAGATCTTACTCCTTTTTGTTGCTGTTGTTGATCTACGATGGCATTTTTAATTTGAATGGCGGTGACGTGATTATTATTGAGTTGAGGGTTTTTGCCTGTGCAACGTACTGCTATAGTTTGATCAGGTTGTAGATATTGTGACCAATCTATGGCTCTTACGTTACGATATAGTTGCTCTGGATTCCCACTGTTGATGTTTTGTATGGGCATTAATACTCGAAAAATTGTCCTTGCCCATAGGTTTATCTTATATAATAAAGTTTGATCTCCTTCAAAATATACTCCAGTAAATTCAGGTTTAACGGCAGTTGCACCCATTTTCATTAATTCTTCGGCGGCGATTTCTTCTAAACCTCTGGCTGTGGTAGCGAAATAAGATACTGTCACCATAAAAAAGAGCAATAAACGAATAGTAAATAATACTATATCAGAAAATTTGTTCTTAACCTTGATCAATCAATAGTTTTTGATGGCTCAATTTTGTCTATAGTTTCTGGTGAAATAGGATTATCTGTTTTTACTAAACGTATCCAAGCTGCAATCATTCCTGCGATGGGAATTGCTAAAAATACTCCCAATAATCCTGCTATTCTTTCTCCTAGAAATAAAGCTAAAAATAGCAATACTGGATTTAATTCTAAGGCATTGCCCATAATTTTGGGTTGCAAATAATTATCTTGGATTTGTTGAAGTAAAATACTGGTAATCACTATTTTTATTGTTAAATCCATTCCTTGAGAGGCAAATACTAAAATCGCTACAATCAAAAGTCCGAGAGTTGCACCGATACCCGGAATTACATCAAGGATACCGATAATCACTGATAAAATCAAAGCATAGGATACTCCTAAAAAGGAAAAAGTGATAAAAGTTGCGATGGATAAAAACAACATTAACAGTAATTGTCCTCGTAAAAAACCGAGAAAACTTTGTTCAAATGTTTGGGCAAAACGGCTACGATATTCTAATGGTATTAATTGTAAAAAAAGTTGCCACAATTTATCACCATCGATTAACATATATAAGCTAATTACTGCACCAAAAATTAAAGTCAAAAAGCTAGAAAATATTTTCTGTACTATAGTTAAACCTGAAGCTAATCCACCTTGTACCGTTTCAATAATTTTCTTTATTTCTAAATTAAGCAAAAAATCCTGAAAGGGAAGAAAATCTTTTTGATTTAACTTGTTTCTAAGCTGACTTAATAAACCTTCTCCTTGACTATATACTTCTATGCCTACTAACATAACCATAGCCGTCAATAAGACTACTGCTACCAAAAAAGTAATGGCGATCGCCAACCATCTAGGCATATAACGACATAACCAAGCAACAGGATAGTTTAACAATGTGGCAAAAATAGCAGCAGCAGAAAAAATAGCAATAGTGGTATAAAAATAATTAATTAATAAAACAATAACCCAACTACAGCTAAATAACAATACAAAACGTAATAAATTTGAATTACTAAGATCTTTCCATGATTGAGATGAAGGAGGTTGCTGCATAATGAGTGATTGTGGTTAAAGTATTGATGGTAAACTTGACAAACTTTATTTTAATCGTGAAGCTGATAAAGTGCTATTAATGTCGATTTATTACTTTGAAAAGAATAGGATAAAGCCTTAATTACAAATTAATGTTATTAATAAATTTATGTTAAAAAGACTAGATATAAGTAGTAAAAATAAAGATTGGTTACGTCTATTTTTAATTGTTTTTTCCTTAATTATTTGTTGTTTATTATTATTAGTAAGAATTTCAGGCTTAGAGTTAATTGGTATAACGCCAAATTGGTTATTAATGTGGTTAGTAATTTGGAGTGTTAAACGCAATTTATGGCAAAGTATTGTAGCAGCTATTTGTTTAGGATTGATATGGGATAGTTTAACGGGCTTTTTTCCTTCCCATATTTTAGGTTTAATAATAGTTAGTTTATTTACTAGCAATGTTTATAAAAATAAGTATGTTAAAGAAGATGTTATTTCCTTAACTTTAATCGTTTTCGCTATGGCAATTATGAATGAGACAATTATCGCTTTACAATATAGTATTCAAACTCAAATACCTTTAATTGATATATGGTTAAATTATCAAAAAAATTCTTTAACTTCCGCAATAATTAGCAGTTTATGGACTCCTTTAATATATTATCCTTTAGATTATATTCTTAAACCTTTACCTTTTGAAAAGAAATAATTTCAATAATAAATATAGTTAAATTTTATTTAATCCCAATCAAATAAGGGATCTTTTTCTTCTTCTAATTCTCGGTTAAATTTTTGATTTTGTCTTTTACTTTGATTAAATTTAGGTTTATTTTTTTTCGATTTATTATTACTAAAAAATAGGGGAATAATTGCTCCTATTATAAAACCAAAAGCCAGAATAAACGAGAGTAAAACACCTAGGGGAATTTTTATTGATTCAAAAAAGAAAAATTTTAAACTAATTAACTCAATATTTTGAATAGAAAATAATGCTATTACAATAAGCCAAAATCCTATTATTAAGCTAATGATAATTTGTTTTGTTTGATTCATTTATCTTCTAAAAAAAGTAGTCATAATAACCTGAGTAAAATGCAAAAAACCTTGTTATTAATAATAGTTTAAGAGTCCTAGTTAATTAAAAGTTTTGGCTATGTTACTTCTGTTTTTGATAAAGTATTCCTTGAAAAAGTTAGCAGGTGTCAGCTATAAGGATTAGGATAAGGATTAGGGTTTTAGGTTTTAGGTTTTAAATAATGAGTTTAGACACTATTCAAAATTCTTTCTATCTCCTATCTCCCCGTTTCCTTTTATCTCCTATCTCCCCGTTTCCTTTTATCTCCTAACTCCCCGTTTCCTTTTATCTCCTGTCTCCTCAACTTAATAACGTGTGACTTTTAATTCACTAGGAAGTTTTTTATCTCCTTCTAAGATTAATCCTCGATTATTTGCGGATAAATGCCTTAAAATTTTGTAAATTGATTCAATTTCGTCTGTTTTACCTAATTGATGAGCAATGTCACTAATAGTTAAAGAATTAGTGCTATTTTTAACTAAATTGAATATCTCTGTTTGTAAATTCAAAACTGATGCGGCGGCTTTTTTACCAGCTTCAACTCCCGGTTGATGATAGGCATTAATATTCACAAGATAAGCATAAATACTTACTGCTCTTTCATATAAAGCAATTAAAGCACCTACAATTTTGGGGGTAACTTCATTAACCGTAATAGTAATAGAATCTCTACCGTTATCATATAAGGCTTTTCGAGTGCCTTGCAATAAGCCTGAAAGGTAGTCACCTGCGGTAATATCTGTTTCTAATTCAAGGGATTTTCCTTCTCTATCCTTTAAGACTTCAATAAAGGTAGCAAAAAAGTTAGGTATTCCTTCCCGTAATTGTTGTACATAGGCGTGTTGATCTGTTGATCCTTTGTTACCATAAACAGCGATACCTTGATAAACTATGTTGCCATCTAAGTCTTTTTCTTTGCCTAAAGATTCCATTACTAATTGTTGCAAGTAACGACTAAATAAAGAAAGACTATCTTTATAAGGTAATACTACCATGTCTTTTTCTCCTTTCCCTTTTCCTGCATAATACCAAGATAAAGCGAGTAAAGCGGCTGGATTTTTTTTCACATCGGTTTCTCTGGTGGCAATATCCATTTCTTTTGCACCAAGTAACATCCCGTCAATATCGATGCCTTCTAATAAAGCTGGTAATAAACCTACGGCGGATAATACGGAAGTTCGCCCTCCTACCCAGTCAAACATGGGAAAACAACCTAACCAATTTTCTTCTTTCACCACCTGATAAAGTTTGCTACTGTCATCCATCATAGTGATAGCACAAGCATAACCAGAAAAATCTAAACCTTTTTGTTGATAGGCTTGTTTTATCTCCACCATACCATTACGAGTTTCTGGTGTGCCTCCTGATTTACTAATCACTAAGGCAAGGGTGGTTTTTAATTTGTTACCTAATTTGGCTAAAACTTGATCAATTCCTGCAGGATCTGTGTTGTCAATAAAGTGTATCTTTAAGTTAGAGTCAATAGATGCTAAAGCCTGATGGACAAATTGAGGGCCTAAAGCAGAGCCTCCGATACCTATAGAGAGTAAATCTGTAAATTTTTCTCCTTGAGGGGTTGTTATTGTGCCTGAATGGATTTTTTGGGCAAATTCTTTGATTTGTGTTAAACCGTCAATGATTTCTTGTTTAATTTCGCTATGAGGTGCAATGTCAGGATTTCTTAACCAATAATGTCCTACCATGCGTTTTTCATCAGGATTTGCGATCGCACCTTCTTCTAACTTAGCCACGGAATCAAAGGCGGAGGAAAATTTGGGTTGCATGGAGAGATAAAAATCATCGTCAAAACCCATGCGACTAACATCAACATAAATTTCTAAACCTTGATGATAATAAAGCCAATCTTGATAGCGTTGCCAAAGTTGTAAATTATCCATAAATCTAACAGTCATGATATGTTCCTATTTTCCCATTATGATCGACATTGAGCAATTAGGAGTTAACAATTAAGAAACAATCTAAAAATTGATTTTTTGAAATTAAGAGATCAAGTTTCTTTAGTATTACCTCTTTTAATTTTTTTGATGGGTAAATTAGCACTTAAAGAAGTGATACGATCATTACTTTGTATGGAAAATTCCATTTCTTCTACGTCAATATCGAGATAACGGCTAACTACTTCGATGATTTCTTGACGCATTTTCTGGATAAGTTCGGGATTGACACCTGCTCGATCATGCGCTAGAACTAACTGTAAGCGATTTTTAGCTCGATAACGACTTTTTTTTGCTCCAGTCCAAGAATTAATTGTCCCAATAATATCTTTAAACATAGTTTGATGGATGATTTAGTGTGAGTTAAAAATAAATAGATTTTATTTACCAGAAAAACCGAAAAAACGACGTATTCTAGTAAATAGAGTATCTTGACTAGCCATCAAATCAAGATAAGGAACTTCAACCCCATCAAGTCTTTGAGCAATATTTTTAATAGCCATACCGGGTAAAGATTCTTCTTCACTTAACACTAAAGGTTCGCCACGATTAGAAGAAGTGATAATTCTTTTATCATCAGGTACAATGCCTATTAACGGTATTACTAATAAATCCATAATGTCTTCGACACTAATCATCTCATCCATTTGTACCATTTCTGGGCGTAAACGATTGACAATTAAACGAATACTTTTCATATTTTCGCTTTCTAACAACCCCACTACTCGATCTGCATCTCTAACGGCTGCTACTTCAGGAGTCGTAACAATTAACGCTTCTTGAGCGGCTACAATGGCATTACGAAAACCCATTTCAATCCCCGCAGGGCAATCTACAAAAATATAATCAAAATTAGGACTTAATTGCTCAATAACTTCTTTCATTTGTTCGGGAGTAATGGCATCTTTAGTACGATTTTGAGCCGCTGGTAATAAATGTAGTCCGGGTGTTCTTTTATCTTTAACAATGGCTTTTTCTAAAGTACATTCTCCTGATAACGCATCAATAATAGTGTAAACAACTCGTTGTTCTAATCCTAACAATAAATCTAAATTTCTTAAACCAAAATCCGCATCAATTAAACATACTTTTTTACCTAATTGGGCAACTGCTGTGCCTAAATTAGCTGTAATGGTAGTTTTACCGACACCACCTTTTCCTGATGTAATAACAATAACTCTACTCATAAATAAGGATTGTGAGAATATAAATATAAATAAACGAACTAAGCAAAACTAATTGTACATCAGTCTCTTATTTAAAATAAAAATTAAAGTTTCAGCCAATAATTTTTTGCAGAAATAAAATCATGATGACGATTAAAGTTAAAAGCGGAATAAATTTTAATTCCTTCGGAGCTAATATAAGCAACTTCCGCCATGTTATGATCGTGAGGATTATCGGGAGCTCTTGCCACTAGCTCTGCTATTCTTAACTGAGTAGGTTCTAATCTTAAAGCCATAATCAAGGCGGCACGATTACCCATAGCTCCTGCATGGGCAATACCTCTTAATGTCCCCCAAATAAATACATCTCCTTTGGCAATAATTGTCGCCCCCGGGTTAACATCTCCAAATACAACAACAGTACTAGGATGGTAAATTTCTACCCCTGAGCGAATGGTAGTTTTTAAGTACAAAGGTTCTGCTAAATCTTGATTTTGTTCTGTTTCGTTTTCTCCTATTAATGTGGAGGTTAAAGTTTCTTGTCTGACGGAATAACCTGCGGTAGAAGCTGCTACGGCGGTTTGTCTGCGTCGAGTAATAATTAAATCAAGGGTTAAACCAACTTGCTCAAAAATAGTCTTTAACTCACTAATTTGTCTAGTATCTAATAATCGATCATTACTTTGTAAATGAACTTTTGTACCCAGTTGCCAAGATGTATCTATCTTTTGTAATCGAGTTTTAAAATCGTCAAGGATTCTTTGCCATTGATTTGCTTCAGTTTTATTAAGAGGAGGTAAACTGATGATGACAATTTTTCCTTTTTTGGTTAAGTTAATTTGTTCTTTACTACTCAGGATTTTAAGCGGTTTTACTTCACTTTTTTCCCCTGAAATTTCCAACTCAGTCACTACTTTTTCCTCATAACTATTAAAAGTTTACTGTCAATGATCAAACTCAACAAAATTTGATATTTTGATCTCCCTTGATTACTTTACCAATTACTTTAGCGTCTAGGACATATTTTCCAAAGTGTTTGATGACAGAATCTGCTATTTTTTCTTCTACTATCACAACAAAACCCACCCCTAAATTAAATGTATTTAACATTGCTTCTTGATTAACATTACCTGTTTTTGCTAACCATTGAAAAATGGGCGGAATTGTCCAACTATGGAGATTTACTTCTATAGATTTATCTTTGGGTAAACAACGAGGTAAGTTTTCAGGTATGCCTCCTCCCGTTATATGTGCCATTGCTTTTATGGCTAATCCTGATTCAATGGCGGCTAAAACTGGTTTGACATAAATTTGAGTCGGTGTTAAACAAACTTCTCCTAAAGTTTTTCCTTCTAATTCTAAGGGTTTATCTTGCCAACTCAATCCTGCGGTTTCAATAATTTTTCTGACTAAAGAAAATCCGTTACTGTGAATTCCACTACTGGGTAAGGCGATCGCCACATCTCCTAATTGAATGTTATTACCGTCAAGAATTTTGCTTTTTTCTACCACTCCCACGCAAAAACCAGCCAAATCATACTCCCCTTGTTGATAAAAACCGGGCATTTCTGCGGTTTCTCCTCCTAATAAAGCGCAACCACTTTCTTTACAACCCGTAACAATACCATTGATAACTTTTGCTAATTGACTACTATCTAATTTACCTGTAGCCAAATAATCTAAAAAGAACAAAGGTTCTGCCCCTGAAGTGAGAATATCATTAACGCACATTGCCACTAAATCAATACCTACAGTATCATGTTGATTTAATTCATGGGCAATTTTCAACTTTGTACCAACGCCATCAGTACCCGAAACCAATACTGGTTGTTGATAACCTTGAGGTAACTCAAAACAACCCCCAAAACCTCCTAAACCGCCTAAAACTCCTTGACGATAAGTACTAGCAACACTATCAGTAATTTTTTTGACAAATTCTCTACCCGCTTCAACGTCAACTCCAGCCTGTTTATAATCCATATTTTCTTACTATTTTAGATAATTTTTTCTGATATACTTAATTTTAATTGCTAAACTGATCAAATTTTCTTATACAATTTACCCAGCTATTCTTGATAGTTTTTCTGGCAAAATCATATCATTATTTTTGATTTTCTCCGAGTAAAATTTATGTAACTAAAACCTTCCTTGTGAGAGGATAATAATTTATCTTTTAAAGGTTTTTCCCTTGATTAGTAAGTATATAAGAGAAGAACACTTCTAACTAATGAAGAATTACTATTAAGGTATTATTAAAATTATCTTTTTTTTAGTCACAATATTAATTACCCATCAACCATAGGGTTTTATCACTATTTTAATTTCTTTAAATGACACTATTTTACTCTTAAATGATTAGTTTTTTAAAACATAAATGCAATTATTAAAAAATTATAAACTTATAATTATGACCATAATTTAACAATTTGTCAATAGACATAAGGAGAAAAAAATACTACATTAATTATTGTATAAGAAATATTGATTTGCGAAAGAAGAACCTTATGTTAACTTAGTTTAAGTTCACAAGCAAAAATACTTAAACTTACGAGGAGTAAAATATCGAATTACTTATTATATAAGGTTTTTCGTCTTAAATTACTAGAAAAATTATGCGTAACAACACTTGGAAAAAAGCTGTAATGTCGGCTTTAACAACGATTGTAGGATTAGGATTCACTGGATTATTATTCTCTCCTACCGTAAAAGCAGATAATTACCCCCCACAAGGTCAAAGTGCATTATCATCAGTAAATAATGTAATTGCAAGAAATTCTGTTAACCCTACCCAAGACTTTCTTACCGTCAAACTTTATCAGCATCAAATTAAAAATGTTAGTGCTATAACTCTCTCTTTTCAAAATATTCCCCTTTTAACTTTTCTTGATACCTATGATCAAAATGCTGTAGAAAGCGCTACTAAATTAGCTATACGTCTTGATCAATTATCTCAACAATCCGTCGATGCTAACCAAATCATCGTCACTTGGAATCCTGAAACTAAAGATTATTCTCTTAAATATCAGGAAGAAGAATTAGTCAGAATGAATAAAAATATCAGACTACCTGACAAAACGAGAAACGCAACCCATGACGCTTTACAAGCAACAAATAGATTACGAAGATTAATGGGAAATGCTGCACCTTTGAAAGAAGTAAAAGGCAAACCTGTACTTAAAGTCGAAAGTAAAATGGCTAATTTAATGGGAGTTAAAAATCTTCGCCAAGCTGCTCAAGGTATTGCTTCTTGGTATGGTCCTGGTTTTCATGGCCGTCGCACTGCTAGTGGTGAAAGATTTAATCAAAACGATTTAACCGCCGCTCATCGTAGTCTTCCTTTCGGTACAAAAGTTCAAGTTACGAATTTATATAATGGTCGTTCTGTTGTAGTAAGAATCAATGATCGTGGCCCTTATACTCGTGGTCGTATTATTGATTTATCTGCTGGTGCTGCGTCATTAATTGGGGTAAGATCAAGCGGAGTCGCACCTATTCGCCTTCAAATTTTAAATTAAGCTACTAACCTAACCTAAATAAATTTAAGGTGGGCATTGCCCACCCTATTCAGGTATGATCATTGATAATTATAATACTGTTGATGAATTAGCAAATTTATTATCAATTTATGGTGTTGATACCAGTAATTGGACTCATTTACAAGGAAATAAAACTCTTGAGCAATTATTTATAGAAATTAAAGAAGAAGAAGAATCTAGTTTAGAAATTATCGATCATAAATTAGTTAGATCATTAAAAGTTAGCTCTATTGTCGTAAAGTTTAAACTAGGAAATAATTATTTTCAATTAGTAGAAGATAAACAAATATTTTTTACAGGAATAGAAAGAAAAAGAGAATTATTCACTATTACAGAAAAACTTAAAAATAATGAAAATTCTTTACAAGGGGCTTATCGTGGTTTAGAAGAAGAAATTGGCTTAAAACTTGATTCAGGATTAATTTTTAATGGTGAAACTCGGTGGGAAAAAATATCTCCTAGTTATCCTAATTTATTGAGTGTTTATCAACTGTTTAATTATTCCATTATTTTAGGAGAAAAAGAACTCAAATCTATCCGATTTTCTGAGTATCAAGAATCTGAACAAATGTTAAATCTTTTTACTTTAAAACCTTGTGATAATTAGTTTTTAACTCTTAATTTCTTTGAATATCACCGAAAGAAATATTAATAGATTTTGTTGGTAAAAGAGGTTTAAATCTCCAATGTTGCTCTAAGTTACCGAGTAAAACATCTTGTTTTTTTCTCAAATCTTCAATATCACTCCCGTAGTTAATAACAGCAAAATAAACATGATTTCTTTGGGAGGTAGAAATGACTCCTGCAAGAGCGCTTACGACAGATAAAGTACCTGTTTTAAGAGGAATACCTAAAGGGATATTTCGATATTCTACTGTGCCTTTTTTATCTACCCCGGCCACGGGAAATAAGTCACCTATATTAATATCAGTATTTTGTAATGTAGTTTCTAAACTCATCAACATTCGACACACCGCACGAGGTGAAATACGATTATCAACTCCTAAACCAGAGCCGTTATGAAGTAAAATTTCTTCAGGTGATACATTAGCAATCTTTGAGGCTATATTAGCAACTTTTGCACCTCCTCCCATTTGTTGAGCTAAAGATTCGGCTATTTTATTATTACTATAAACGTTCATTGATCGCAATATTTCCCTTAAAGTTAAGGATTGATGAGTTAATAACAATGAAGTATTATTCGGTACTCGATCTGTTTTTGCTACGATACCTTCTATTTGTATATTGGGAGGTAAGGGCTTATTTTTCATGGCTTCATATTGTTTTTTAATGATCCCTGACCATTTTTTCTCATTTAAAGCCTGTTTTAGTAACTCTCCTGATTTGAGAGGATTTTCTTCATAATTCATTTGCCAATTACCGACAACGATTAAGTTACCTTCTATTTTATTTATGCCTAATTGTTGTAATTTATTTCCTAATACAATGGCTTCTTCCCAGACAAATAAAGGATCTCCACCGTATTCTACGATTAAATTACCTTGTAATATGCCGTTATTAATTTCCCCTTGGCGATAAATTTTAGTAGAAAAACGATGATTTAAGCCCCATTTATCTAAAGAAGCGATAGTTGTGGCGATTTTGGTTAAAGAAGCGGCAGGAGCGGGTATTTTTCCTTGATTATCAGCTAAAATTGCCCAATCTGACTGAATCCAAATTCCTTGTTTTTCTGTAGATAAACCTTGACGGGCAAGAATTTGTAAATACTCATCTACTATAACTTGTACTTGAGGATCAGGATCAGTCGGTATTTGAAAAACAGATGCTTCTTCCCATGGAATTATGGGTAAAGATGGTGATGGTGCATTGGTAAATAAGAATCCGAATAAATGAGCAAAAATCATCTTTAAAATAATCAATAATTGATGCTCATTTTAACACTCAGTATTCTTAATTCCTAATTTCTAATTCCTTATTAACTAATGGTATTAATCGCCGCAGTTACTTTCTGGATTACGTTGTCTGGTAAGGGAATATAACCTAAATCACCACTAAATTTTTGCCCTCCTGTTTTACTTACTGCCCAAGTTAGTACTTGTTTTAAGGATTGAGCTTTTTTAGCGTCAGGATATTTTTTATAGGCTAAAATCCAACTAAAAGACACAATCGGATAAGAGCGATCGCCACTAGGATCGGGAGCAAAAGCCCGTAAGTTAGCTGGTAACTGGATTTGAGATAGAGATACTGCCGCATTTTGAGGACTTGCAGGGACAAATTTACCTGCTTTATTTTGTAATTGAGCAGTTTTTAATCCATTTTTCTTGGCAAAACCATATTCAATATAGCCAATGGCCCCATCAGTTTGTATAATACTAGCAGTAACACCTTCATTACCTTTTGCACCGATACCAGTAGGCCATTGAACTGTAGTACCTTCTCCTACTTTACTTTTCCACTCAGAATTAATAGCGGCTAAATGTTTTGTAAATACTCCAGTAGTACCAGAACCATCGGAACGGTAAATAACTCTGATAGGCTTACTTTTAGGAGATCCTAATTGTTTCCAATCTTTAATTTTACCTAAGAAAATATCCGCTAATTGTTGACGAGTTAATTTAACAGTAGTGACATCTTTATTATTAAAAGCTAAAACCACACTTCCAGCGGTGACGGGTAAAAGTACTACTCCCCTAGAAACTTTAGCAATTTCATCATCTTTCATGGCTACATCACTAGCACCAAAATCAACGGTATTTCCGATAAATTGCTTGATACCTGCACCACTACCAACGGATTGATAGTTAACTTGGGTATTTTTGTTGATTTTATTATATTCTACAAACCATCTTTGAAATAAAGGGGCAGGAAAACTCGCTCCTGCACCATTAATTCTCATGGCTTGAGCGGATGCTGATTCAAAAGGCAGTTGACTGGCGATGACACTACCTGATAAACCTGCTAAACCGTATAAAAAATCTCGTCTTCTAATGTTAAAATCAGTCATTTTATCGATTACTATAACAAACTATTTACAGCTTAAATTCTAAAACAATTTGCCATTATTTAAACCAATTTAATGATAAATTTTTTTTAGTTTTTCTCAACTATGACAGTTATGCTAATTTATTAAATTTAATGTGTTTTAAAATACTTTAATATTAAGATTAGATTAAGAATAGCTTAAAGATGGTTTAACTAATAAATTATTTATCAAAGGTTTAATATTTTATGTATTGTTATTATTAATCTTTTTGTGTCTTGTCTTGTTTAAAACCGTAGGTTTCTCTAATAAGATATAATGGTCTTCTTTTAACTTCTTCATAAATTCTAGCGATATACTCACCAATGACACCTAAAGTAATTAATTGAATACCACCTAAAAATAAAATAGCGACAATGGTGGAAGCATAACCGGGTAAATCAATACCGAAAATTAGAGTTTTTAAGAGTAAAAATAAGCCATAAAATAATGAAATTAAAGAGATAAATAAACCGAAATAACTCCAAATTTTAAGAGGAATTGAACTAAAAGAAGTGATACCATCTAAAGCAAAATTCCACAATTTCCAGTAGTTAAAACTACTTTTTCCTCCATAACGAGGCAACCTTTCAAAATAGATAGCGGTTTGTCGATAACCAACCCAAGAAAATAAACCTTTCATGAAGCGATTTTTTTCAGGTAATTGTCTTAAGGCTTTGACAACTTTTTCATCTAATAAACGATAATCTCCTGTATTGGCAGGAATAGGAATTATACTAATTTTGCCAATAAAACTATAAAAATAATCCGCAGTTTTTTGTTTTAACCATGATTCTCCTTGACGAGATTTTCTGACGGCATAAACCATGTCATAACCTTCCTGCCATTTTTTCATCAACTCAATAATTAACTCTGGTGGATCTTGTAAGTCAGCATCAATGGGAATAACGGCTTTTCCTGTGGTATAATCTAATCCTGCACTCATGGCAATTTCTTTACCAAAGTTACGAGATAAGTTAATAACTTTGATGCGATTATCTCCATGATGATAGTCAATCAAAAGCTGAAGAGTATCATCTTTACTACCATCATTAATGCAGACTATTTCATAATCTAAATTGAGGGGATTTAAAACTGATTGTAAGCTAGAAAAAAGTTTATCTAAATTTTCTCCTTCATTATAACAAGGTATTAATAACGATAATTCTGGTTGATTTTGTTTCACAATTAATTAAATTTCTGACATATATCAATTGTCAATTTTTATGTTTCCTTGTCGTAAGGTTTGCCAATTATTACCAGTCCATTTTATAACGGTAGAGGCTACTTTAGAATTTGGTTGATTATCATCATCTAAAACATAAACTGAAGGGAATTTTTTGGCAATTTCTGACATCTTTGTTAAGGCTTCTTCCCCTGATAAATTAGCGCTAGTGGTAGCTAATCCACCTGTTTTTTTAAGAATTTCTTGAGCGATGGCATTAGCAGGTACACGAACCCCTATACTATTAGGATTGAGAGGATTCATGGTTACTGGAATTAAAGAAGAAGCAGGTAAAACCATAGTTAAACCACCGGGTAAATATTTGTTTGCCATATTTTGCCACATTTTTAATTCTTCTGATGTACCTTTGACATATTGCCAGATTTCTTCTATACTGCTAGTCATTAAAATTAAGGGTTTTTCGTAACTACGTTGTTTTAACTCAAAAATTAATTGACTATAATTTGGTTTGACGGCTAAAGCTGGTAATGTGTCAGTAGGAAAACTGACTACTTGATTGGCGATCGCCTTTTCAATTAAAACAGAAACAGAAACCATAGAAAAACAAGCAATAAAGGATGATTAATTATTAATTATTCATGGTTTTTTGTTAATTGTCCATTATTGTTAGATATAAAGGGTAAAATTTTTTGCCTTAATTATTGATTATTAATTAGCTAAAATGCGGATTGTTTTTTTTGGTACGCCTGAATTTGCTGTTACTACGTTAGAAAAATTACTTCAAGATTCTTCCCATGAAGTTGTTGCTGTTGTTACGCAACCAGACAAAAGACGAGGTAGAGGAAATAAAATGATTGCTTCTCCTGTAAAAGAGTTAGCATTGAAACATAATTTACCTGTCTGGCAACCTACGAGAATCAAAAAAGACAAAGAGACGTTAGAGTTATTACATAAAAGTCATAGTGACGCATTTGTAGTTGTAGCTTATGGACAAATTTTATCCCATAAAATCCTAAATATGCCCAAATTAGGCTGTATTAACGTTCATGGTTCAATTTTACCAGAATATCGAGGTGCAGCACCTATTCAATGGAGTATTTATGACGGAAAAATCGAAACGGGAGTAACAACCATGTTGATGGATGAAGGTATGGATACAGGAGATATGTTACTTAAAGCCTATACCCCTATTGATTTATTAATGAATGTGGAAGAATTATCAGAAAAATTAGCTTTACAAGGGGGAAATTTATTATTAGAAACTTTAACAAAATTAGCAAAAAATGAACTAAAATCCATTCCTCAAAAGGAAGAATTAGTTAGTTATGCTCGTTTAATTAACAAAGAAGATTATTCTCTTGATTGGAGTAAATCTGCTTTACAAATTCATAATCAAATTAGGGCATTTTATCCTCATTGTATAACTAATTTTCGAGAACAAAATTTAAAAATCATTCAAAGTATTCCGTTAACAGAAATAAATAAGCTAAATTTACCCTCAAATTTAAGCAAGTTATCGTCATTTTTACAAGATATTGAAAGTTTTTCAGGAGATGTGGGAGAAATAGTTAAAACCATTAAAAATTTTGGTTTTGTTGTGCAAACTGGTTCAGGTTTATTGTTAATATTAGAAGTACAATTAGCAGGTAAAAAACAACAATCTGCATGGAATTTTATTAACGGTACTCATTTACAAATAGGAGAAAAATTTTTGATGCAAATAAGTGTTAATAATTAAGATTCTTCGTTAAATTTCAACTATTAATTGATCACAAAAAAAATTTTTTAAGTGTTCATTTTGAGCTATATTAAAACAAAGTGAATCAATATTTTACTTCTATAGGCTAGTCAAAGAGGATAAACGAATCAATGACAAAAATTAATATTCGTGGTGTAGAACATTATTACCAATTTACCGAAGCAAAATCTTCTGATTCATCGCAACCTGTATTGGTTTTTATTCACGGATGGCTATTAAGTTATCAATATTGGACTCCATTAATTAACGAATTAAAACAAAAATATTCTTGTTTAACTTACGATTTAAAAGGTTTTGGTGAATCTAAATTACCCTTGTGTTTAACGGATAATAATTTATCTTTTAACTTACACAGTTACGCTTTAGATTTACAAGAATTATTAACTACATTAAATATCAAAAAAGCGTGGTTAATAGGACATTCTTTAGGAGGTAGTATTGCTTTATGGGGTGCGGATATTTGTAATAACATTGTTGAAGGTGTTATTTGCGTCAATGCAGGAGGCGGAATTTATCTTAAAGAAGAATTTGAGCGTTTCCGTAAAGCTGGAGAAAATTTAGTTAAGTTTCGCCCTCAATGGTTTCTAAATATACCATTTTTTGATTTAATTTTTGCTAGGATGATGGTTAAAAAACCTTTACAAATTAAATGGGGTAAACAACGACTAAAAGATTTTTTATACGCCGACGAAAAAGCCGCCATTGGTTCGTTGTTAGAATCTACTACAGAGTCAGAAGTTCATTATTTGCCACAAATTGTCGCCCGTTTAGCTCAACCTGTTTATTTTATTGCAGGAAAACAAGATAAAATTATGGAAGCTCAATATGTTAAACACTTAGCTAGTTTTCATCATCTATTTGATCATGACCAAGAAAATGTTTATTGTCTTGAAGAATGTGGACATTTTGCTATGCTAGAACAAACAACCTCAGTTCATGATTATACTTTGCAAATTATTGAAAAATATCAAACGAATATCTGTGAAGATAAAATGTTAGGATAGTCTAATCAGCTTATTATTATTTGCTTAATCTTCAATTTTAACTATGGGCATCCAAAGTTTATCTTCATGGCTTTTTTATCTACATATTTCAAGGTTTTTGATTAACTTAAATCCTAGAAATTAGTTAAAATGAACATTCTTATTCACTCTTACTTAAAAAAAAAACTTGCTTTGAGAAGTTTTACCATTACAATTATTCTAAAAATTATTTTGATCTTTAGCAGTGTAAGGAGAAGTTTATGTTAGACCGTAAAATTTATCAGATGTATAAAGAAGGTTGTGATGTATCTGTTTTCCTGCGAGATCAACAACGTTGGATTGAAGATGCTCAAATTATCGCCATTGAAGGTGATATAGTTTCCATTCGTTATGAAATGGAAGAAGATTACGAAAATAGTTCTTGGGAAGAATTTGTCCGCTTAGAAAGCATTGGCGCTATTAGTCGCAAATTGGCTTCTGTACCTCGTGGCTATAGTGAAATACTTGTGTCTGATGATTGTCCTGAAGCTGAACAAATTTATCCTCGTCATCAAGAAGATTAAGTTTACAGTTACTAGAGACGTAGCCTACTACGTCCATACTGTTAACATATTTTTTTTTATTATTCATTATCAGTTTTATAAATGTCATTAGATAATTTCTTAGTTTGTGAAAGGGATTTACCCGATAATGTTTTTAATCAGTATCTCCAAGCCGAATGTTTAGCGATAGATACCGAAACTATGGGTTTAGTACCTCAGCGCGATCGCCTCTGTTTAGTACAAATATGTGACCCTAAAGGTTTTGTTACCGCTATTCGCATCGATAAAGGACAAACATCTGCACCAAATTTAACTAAACTATTAGAATCCTCTGCTATTACCAAAATTTTTCATTATGCCCGTTTTGATGTAGCTCAATTTCAATATACTTTTAATGTAGAAACAAAATCGGTTTTTTGCACTAAAATCGCCAGTAAGATTGCTCGTACTTATACCAACAGTCACGGTTTAAAAAGCCTTGTACAAGAGTTAGAAGGGATAGAATTAGATAAAAAGGCTCAAAGTTCAGATTGGGGTAATGTTAATAGTTTATCACCCACTCAACTAAGTTATGCAGCTAATGATGTTCGTTATTTGATTCCTTTGCGACAAAAATTAATTATCATGTTACAAAGAGAAGATCGTTGGGAATTAACTCAAAGATGTTTTGAAGCAATTTCTTTATTTGTTGATTTAGATTTGATGTATTATGGTAACGTTTTTGAACATCAATAAATTTAATTATTGAGGGTTTTTTTTGAATCAATGAGGGCGAGATCATGTTATGGTTTTTATTGGTAGCCGTAGTTACCCCCCTTATTTTGATACAATAAACATTAATCTATCGAATGACTCTTGCTAAATTTCCCCAAAAAACGGGCTTTTATAAAACTTTAAAACTTCGTGTTGACGAATATTTTGCCCAAGAAAATCTACACTATCATGGTAATTGGCAAATATTTCTCAAATCAGGAATTATCTTCACAGGATATATAACTTGTTATATTTCTCTGGTGTTTTTTACCCATAATATTTGGGTGGCTTTATTAATCGGTTTTTTGTTATCTCAATTTTATGTCATGATCGGCTTTAATATTCAACATGACGCAAATCATAATAGTTACTCAAACCATTCATGGTTAAATAAACTAGGATCATTATCATTGGATTTTGTCGGTGGCAGTAGCGAATTATGGAAACAAGCTCATAATTTTTTACATCATACTTACACGAATATTGACAATATTGATGCGGACATGGAAACTCTATCTTTATTGAGATTAAATCCTCATCAAGAATGGAAGCCTTGGCATCGTTTTCAGCATTTATATTTTGTTTTTGTTTACGCAATTTTACTATTTTATTGGATTTATTTGTCTGATTTTCAAAAGTTAATTACTGGTAAAATAGGGGATTATAAATTACCAAATTTAGGATATAAAAGATTAACTATTTTATTTTCTTTCAAGGCTTTTTATATTTTTTATGCCTTGATATTACCTTCTTTTTTTCATCCTATTTCCCATGTAATTATCGCTAATCTTTTAATTTTAGGTATGGTAGGATTTAATCTTTCTATTATCTTTAATCTTGCTCATATAATGAATAAAAATGAGTTTCCTATCACCCAAAATCAATATTTACAAGATGAATGGGCAATACATCAAGTAAAAACTACCGCTAATTTTGCTACTAATAACTGGTTTTTGACTTGGTATTTAGGGGGATTAAATTTTCAAATTGAGCATCATATTTTCCCTCGAATGTCTCATATTCATTATCCTATTATTCATCGTATAGTTGAGGAAACTTGCCAAGAATTCAACATTGATTATGTAAATTATGACACTATTGGAGAAGCGGTAATAGAGCATATAAATTATTTGCAATATTTAGGAAACCCTCAATTAACTGTTACTAATTAAGATTTAATAATTAACAATTAACAATTAAAGCATTTAGGGATTGTGGACTTTAAAATTAATAAAAATAACTAATAAATAGTAAATTTTGTCCTTTAATAAAATAAAGATACAATTAATTTTGCCTACTTAGTTAATGTCTTATTTATGAGAACGATCAATAGAATTTAGGATATTATTTTTAATAGATTCAAATTGTTTTTTCAGTGCAATTTTACTTACTTCAGCCTGATTTTTTCCTTTAAAAGAAGCACTTTTTACTAAAAAACTTTGTAATTGTTTAGTTTTTTCTTCATTAATTTTAACTGTTAATATTTGCTGATATTGATTAGGTTTATCTAGTTCAAATAAGATAATATAATATAAACTATTAGCACATAAATTAATTGTAATTTGATAACCTATTTCTGTTTTTAAATCTAAATAACAAGGTAGCCATTTAGGTTCATATTCACGACAATAAAGTAAATTAACCCATAAAATCATTGGATGGGGAGATTCTTGAAAGATGAAATGATTAAAGCAAAGAGTAGATTTAGGTACAAAAACATTTATATCTTGAGATTCTAACATTGTCCATAAACTAGAAAAAGTACCTTCTTGAGCATCTGTTAAACAAGGAAAAACAATTTTTTTCTGAGGTTTGTCACTAGGCCAACTACTTTGAAGATATATTTGTTGTAATGGCAAAGTTTCGTGACTTTTTTTACTCTCATTAAAAGAAATAGTTTCCGAAGTTTTACGACTTTTATATTCTCTTTCTAAAGGATAAATAACTCTCATTATTTCACCCATATTTTGAGGGCGATCGCTAGGAGATTTAGACAAACATCTCATAATTAAAGTATCTAAATCTTTAGGTAACTGTAAATAATTAGGTAAAGGTTTAGGGTTATTTTCATGATGTGCTCGATACCATGCTTGAAAAGTACGATTCTCAGCTTCAATAGGATTTTTTTGGGTTAACATTCGGTACATCAAAACACCTAAACTATAAATATCGGAAGTTGGATGTAACTCGTCTTCAGCCATTTGTTCGGGAGAGCAATATTCGGGAGTACCCATAAAACTTTTTTGTAATGTACCTTGATCAGAATTATGAATTTGAGCAATACCGAAATCTAAAATTTTAATAATTCCTTCACTATCAGAATCTTTTGCTAAAAATATATTACTAGGTTTAATATCTCGATGAATAATAGGAGCTAATTCGCCGTTAACTAAAATACCATTATGGGCGCATTCTAATCCTAAACAAATTTGACGTATTAAAAATAAAAATCGACTTAAAGAAATAGCTTTATTTTTGATTAATTGATCTAAATCATCTCCTTCTAAATATTCCATCACATAAAAAGGAACTTGATTATTGTCTAAACCATAATCTTTTACCTTGACAATATGATTACTTTGTTCTCCTAATAAAGCACTTATTTTTGCTTCGGTTTCAAATCTTCGGCGCATTCTTTCATCTAAGAGTGCTTGGGATAAAAATTTAATGGCAATAGTTGTATTATTTGATGATTTATCTATGGCTTTATACACTTGTCCCATAGATCCTCTACCGACTTGATTAAGTAATTGGTAACGATTTTTCAACAAATTGCCTGAGTCTTTCCCAAAAGATTTTACTAGATCTGATAATGGCTTAAACATTGATTTAGTTTTAGGGGAACGATGATATACTTCTGATTCTTTATAACATTCAATTTTACCTCATTTTGATTATTAACTGACATTACGCACTCATTCACATATTAAGTTTTAATAGGTTTTAAGTATCAGGTAAGAGTATCAGGTAACAGACAACGAAGATTGTTAGTTATTATTATTAATTTAAAATATGCCATCTCTAAATGGTTTAATACTTATAAAAATTTAAGCTATCTATAAAGTATTCGTAGCGGTGTTATGAAAATAAAAGATATAATTTGTAACAAAAGCGTTAAGAAATATTGCAAATGAGTAATCCACTAACAGAAGTATTTATTTTTGGTAAAGCCTTTGCCGAAGTTGTCACCGAAAAACTAGAAGATAGCTTAACTAATATTCTGAGTGATATTGGTAAATTCGATGCAGAAACTAAACACAGACTAGAGGAATTTGCTAGAGAAGTAAAAGCTAGGGCACAAGCTGAAAAACAAAGAGTAGATAACCCTACCACTATAACGGTAACGGCTAATAAGTGCGTTGATTTACAAGAATTATTAGACGAACTTAGGGCTGAAATTGCTCGTTTAAAAGCAGAATTGAATAATTATCGCCAAAAATAGTAAGAAAGCAAAGGGTAAGGGGCAAAGGTAAATTCCTAATTCCTAACTCCTAACTCCTAACTCCTAACTCCTAACTCCTAATTCCTAACTCCTATCTCCTAACTCCTATCTCCTAACTCCTAACTCCTAACTCCTAACTCCTAACTCCTATCTCCTAACTCCTAACTCCTATCTCCTAACTCCTAACTCCTATCTCCTAACTCCTAACTCCTATCTCCTAACTCCTAACTCCTAACTCTAATCATTTAGTAAACCAAATCTATAAAAACACCAGTGTCAACAGCTTACCCCAATCCGAAAGAATATTTACCATCTAGTAACTCTTTAGTAATCTCAAACAAACCTGAAGCAGGGAAAAAAAGTTATCGTTGGAATCGAGACAATTATTCCTCTGCTCGTCGTCGTATCGATATTTGGACTTTTGTTTTGATTCTGATTTTCAAACTTTGGCGTAATAGCAAAAAATGGACTTACGCTAATGGTTATACTGATGAAAAGCGATCGCAACGTCGGCAAATTCAAGCGGCATGGATTCGAGAAAATTTATTAGAATTAGGGCCAACTTTTATTAAAGTAGGTCAATTATTTTCTACTCGTGAGGACATTTTTCCCGCAGAATATGTTAGAGAACTATCCAAGTTACAAGATCGAGTTCCAGCTTTTAGTTTTGAACAAGTTATAGCTATTATTGAAAAAGATTTAGGAAAACCTTTAAATAAATTATTCCGTAGTTTTGATCCTACACCCTTAGCAGCCGCAAGTTTAGGACAAGTTCATAAAGCACAGTTAAACTCAGGGGAAGAAGTAGTTGTCAAAATTCAACGCCCCGGATTACCGCAATTATTTACCATTGATTTAGCTATTCTGAAACAAATTACTCGTTATTTTCAAAATCATCCTCGTTGGGGAAAAGGAAAGGATTGGTTAGCCATTTATGAAGAATGCTCTCGTATTTTATGGGAGGAAACTGACTACTTAAAAGAAGGACGTAGTGCGGATACTTTTAGACGTAATTTTCGTTCGGCTAATTGGGTAAAAGTACCAAGAATTTATTGGCGTTATACTTCTTTTCGGGTATTAACTTTAGAATATCTGCCCGGAATTAAAATTAATCACTATGAAGCCTTAGAAGCCGCAGGATTAGATCGAAAAGTATTAGCCAAATTAGGAGCAAAAGCCTATTTACAACAGCTATTAAATGATGGTTTTTTCCATGCTGATCCTCATCCGGGTAACTTGGCTGTAGCAAGTGATGGAGCATTAATTTTCTATGATTTTGGTATGATGGGACAACTCAAAAGTAATGTCAAAGAAAAACTAATCGAGATGTTATTTGGTGTCACAGAAAAAAATGCAGATCGTGTGGTTAATGCTTTAATAGATTTAGAGGCTTTAGCGGTAATGGATGATCCAGGTCCTATTAGAAGATCGGTACAATTTATGCTAGATAATTTTATGGATAAACCCTTTGAGGAGCAATCTATCAGTAAAATTAGTGAAGATTTGTACGAAATAGCTTATGATCAACCCTTCCGTTTTCCTGCTACTTTCACCTTTGTGATGCGCGCTTTTTCTACCCTTGAGGGTGTTGGGAAAGGATTAGATCCAGATTTTAATTTTATGGAGGTAGCACAACCTTTTGCTTTACAAATCATGAGTGATTTTAATAATAATGGAGTCGGTAAATCAATTTTTGATGAATTTAGTCGTCAAGCAATACAAGTTAGTAATAGCGCTTTGAGTTTGCCAAGACGATTAGAGGATACAATAGAAAAATTAGAACGGGGAGATCTCCGTTTAAGGGTAAGATCATTAGAGTCGGAACGATTATTACGCCGTATGGCAGGAATGCAAATGGCAACTAACTATAGTTTATTTATGAGTGCTTTAATTCTATCTAGTACTATACTGGTTGTTAACGGACTTTGGCAATTAGCAATAGTTGTTGCTATTATCAGTGTCATTCCAGCTTTTTCGTTGTTTCGTTTACTTAAACAATTAGGTAAATTCGACCGTAAACTGTAATTTATTACAATAATAATCAGATTAACTTTATGAAATGTGCATTTGCTGGTTTAACCGATCCCGGATTAGTTAGACCTTATAATCAAGATAATCATTACATTGATCCTGAAGGTAGATTTTTTATTTTAGCCGATGGTATGGGTGGACACGCTGGAGGAGAAGAAGCCAGTAAAATTGCCACAGATGTAATTAAAGAGTATTTAGAAGCTAATTGGGATGCTCCCGTGGACTCTTATGATTTACTAGAAAAAGCTGTTTATCAAGCTAATGAAGGTATTTTAGAAGATCAAAGTAACCATCCTGCTAGGGCGGATATGGGTACAACATTAGTCATGATCATGTTTAGAAATGGGGAAACTTGGCGAGCTCATGTGGGAGATTCTCGACTTTATCATTTGCACGGAGAAAAATTAGAACAAATAACCTTAGATCATACATGGATCTCTCAAGCAATTCGTGCCGGAGAAATTACCGTTGAAGATGCTAAACATCACCCTTGGCGACACGTTTTATCTCAATGTTTAGGCAGAAGAGATTTATACGAAGGTATTGATATTCAACAAATACCAGAAATTTTACCCGGCGATCGCTTTTTATTGTGTAGTGATGGTTTAACCGAAGAAGTAGCACCAGATCTCATTAGTAAATCTCTAGGGGAAACAGAAAACTTAGAAGAAGCAGCGAGTTTATTGGTACAAAATGCTAAAGATGGAGGGGGTTCTGACAACATTACCGTTGTTATAGTGGCGGTGAAATAATCAAAGAATCAGGAATGAAGAATAAAAGTCAACTATCATAAATTCTAAATTCCTTTCTAACTATTTTTTGAGGTTAAAAATCATGGCTAGTCAAATTATTGAAATACTTTCGGCTGACGAAATTCGCCGTACTTTAACTCGTTTAGCATCTCAAATTGTCGAAGAAGCCTCGGATTTATCTCAAGTGGTTTTACTAGGAATTTATACTAGAGGTGTGCCTTTAGCGAATATGATTGCTACTCAAATTGAAGTGATTGAACAAGTTAAAGTGCCTGTAGGGGCCATTGATATTACCTTTTATCGAGATGATTTAGATAAAATTAAAACTAGAACACCAGAACGGACAGAAATACCTTTTGACTTAACGGGTAAAACTGTTGTTTTAGTAGATGATGTAATCTATAAAGGTAGAACCATTAGAGCTGCTTTAAATGCCGTTACAGAATATGGAAGGCCAGAAATTATCAAATTAGTAGTATTAGTAGATCGAGGTCATCGACAATTACCGATCCATCCTGATTTTACAGGAAAATTATTACCCACAGCCAAAGAAGAGCAAGTTAAGGTTTATATAGAATCTTTTGACGGTAGAGACGCAGTAGAATTAATTAAATAAAAAAATATCTAATATTTCAATTAATTATAAAAAAATAGGGTGGGCATTGCCCACAATTGATAAATTTTAAAAAATCTTAAGAAAAAGATTAACTAGAGTAATATAACTACAGTTAATGGTTAATGATCAGTAAAATTCCTAAAAATTATTCTAAGTCTTTACTTCCGGGGTTACGAGCAGGATCTCCAGATAAGAAACCGAAAATAAATACTAAGATAAAAGACGCTACAACAACATTTACAACAATTTTTAATGTCAACATTTTTTATATACTCCGATGATTTAATGTATTTATATTTTATCGTAAAGAGAAACTCTCAAAACTAATTTTATGATGAATTTTTAGCGTATTTTATCTACTTTCAAGTATCAGGTAGGAGGTTTAATCTTCTCAAGCTCAGGTAGTAATCACGAAATAGTACTTAAAATTATTGCCAATCCAACTAATTTGTTCACACATCGTTACATTTTTTGGTTAGTGCATAAGTGTGGTGATAAGCTATGAAATGCACTTAAATTTAAAATAAAAAATTATAATGAGCGAATTACCTTGTTTATTAAGGGTTGCCCGAGGTGAAGTATTAGAGCGTCCTCCTGTATGGATGATGCGTCAAGCTGGGCGGTATATGAAAGTTTATCGTGACTTAAGAGATAAATACCCCGGATTTAGAGAAAGATCTGAAAATGCTGATTTAGCCATTGAAATTTCTTTACAGCCTTGGCGTGCATTTCAACCAGACGGGGTAATTATGTTTTCTGATATTTTAACTCCATTACCTGGGATCGGTATTCCTTTTGATATTATTGAAAGTAAAGGTCCTATTATTGATCCTCCTATTCGTACTTTAGAACAAGTTGAAAAATTACATCCTTTAAACCCTGAAGAATCTTTACCATTTATTAAAACTATTTTGGGTACTTTACGTCAGGAAGTGGGTAATAAATCCACTGTTTTAGGTTTTGTTGGAGCTCCTTGGACTCTAGCTGCTTATGCCATTGAAGGGAAAAGTTCTAAAAATTATGCTGTTATTAAAAATATGGCTTTTTCTCGCCCTGATATTCTTCATAAATTCTTAGGTAAAGTTGCTGATGCGATCGCCGTTTATGTGCGTTATCAAATTGATTGTGGAGCTCAAATAGTACAATTATTTGACTCATGGGCTGGAGAATTAAGTCCTCAAGACTATGAAACTTTTGCATTACCCTATCAAAAAAGAGTAGTAGAACAAGTTAAAGCAACTCATCCAGATACACCTTTAATTCTTTACATTAGCGGTAGTGCAGGAATTTTGGAAAGAATGGGACAATCAGGGGTTGATATTATTAGCGTTGATTGGACTGTGGATATGGCAGAAGCTAGACAAAGACTTGGAAAACAAATGAAAGTTCAAGGGAATATTGATCCGGGTGTATTATTTGGCTCACCAGAATTTATTAAACAAAGAGTTCATGATACTGTTAAAAAAGCGGGTAAAAGTGGACATATTATGAATCTTGGTCATGGAGTATTAGTCGGGACATCAGAAGAAAGTGTCAGAGTATTTTTTGAAACCGCGCAACAAATTAGATATTAGCTAATAGTGGGTAAGTAAAGTACGTCAAGAGGGTGGGCATTGCCCACCAAGGAATAGTTACCTTAAAAATGTCAGGAGAAAGCCCTCACCATAAACTTAAAAAGTGAATTGTTTTGGTGACGGGATGAATGCTGACCAATCAATAAAAAAAATTCGACGGTCGGGAGTCCACATAAATCCAAAAGTTTATGTTAAAATAATCTTATGGCAATAAAAGTACCATAAAATAATGTTAGTCATTGAAGCAAAAT